>JAOTSC010000162.1 GCA_030247525.1 bacterium
ATATAGTACAAATAGTTGTATTCGTTCGTCGTGAGGAGAAAGTTGTACCGCATCACGATTAACTCGTTCAAATTGTTGTTGTCCATATCGTCAACATAGTAGAGGTAGTAACTATAGCTCGGGTTGTTGAAAATGATAACATTTGCTCCGGTCGTCGAGTTGACAAAACGAAATCCATATCGATAGGGTGAGGAAGTACCTACCATCGACGTAACGACGATTTCATTGCGACCGTCGCCAGTGATGTCACCGGTTGTATATAGTATGGGATACAGTTGGAAGTAATCCCACTCTTCGGCTACAATTGGAATCGTGAAGCTAATAGTTGTACTTGTAGGACCGTTCATGATTTGTATCGAAGTCGAAGTCATCCGATAAAACTTTGTTTCAACAGGATTGTCGCGCAGGGTAATCCAACCAGAAAGCGAAGAGTCGGTTCCCACCGGCGAAGTCCAAGTGAGAACCGGTTGTGCGAAAGACATGGTATAAAAAACGATTGAAAGTAGTGCGATCAGAGATCGAGACAGCCAGTGCATTGTAGCTCCATACAATTGATTGTACATCAAAACACATTGAATTAGCGGGTGGAAATCAGTAAGTAATCCCGACTTCACTCCTTTCATTAAGTTAGACGCCAAACTGTGTAAATCCTTGCGGTGCTTGTGTTTGTGACTATACTCAATGAATCCGACACAGTTTCGAGCGTGGCAAAATCACGGGTAGGGTTGGTAGCCAATGCTCTCGCCAAACCCGCTGTGACACAGAACACATATTTGGGAGAATGATGTTTTGGAGAGTCGAGTAGTAAAAAAAAGAACCGCAGTGTTGCTACGGTTCGATTTCATGCCTGCTACCGATGTGATTACCGTGGTGATGGCGGCTGATCGGGTGGAGATACTGGATTAACTTGCATATTTCTACCAGGTCTTTCATTGTGATTTTGCTGGTGTAGCGGTGACGGTGGTGGTCGGCGGTGCATATGATCGATAATCTCTGTTAAGGTCGTTTTCAGCTTTGGTAGTTGGTCAGGACGACAGATTGCCTTCAAGTCGAGAAAATGTCGAAACACATTTTTTTCAAACTCAGCTTGGACAACCCCCATCTGCATTGCATATCCGTTCAAGGAATCAGTGTTAGGAATCGTTTTAAACAACTCATCAACCATCTTTGTGCGTAACTGGTGTAACTCGTCCTCGGTGCTGTCAATGTTCATAAAGTGGTTTTGGTGTAACAACTCTAAAGCCTTGCTCTGCTCAGTGTCGAAGTTCATCTCACTGAACATACGATCTCCCCGCGGCATCAGATTGCCTGGCATCGGTGGTGCCGGTGGCTTTGAGTAGATTAGAAACCATAGTCCAGTGAGGGTTACACTATTCAATCCGATTAGCACCAGGATGCTACTAATCAATAGCTTGTTTGAATTTATCCGTTCCATATCTTCTGCTATCTCCCCATCTCATTATACATCGACCATCGACTCAAAGAATATAACAACTCACTACTGTCCTGAACGGCATGTTCCGAAGAAGCGCTCTTTTGCCGATGAGAAAATGCCATTGAAAGTGAAAAAACGTTCAGTATAGTGATCAGCAGTAACGCTGCTGGTAATAGCTTATAGCCTTGTGTTATGCGATAGAGCCAATTGGTACGCTCGCGCCCAGCGTCAGTTATCGTGTTTTTCAACCGGGCATAAAAAAACGGACTTGCTTCGATACGTTTTAGCGAGTCAAAGCTATCGAGTGCTGCCTGCACTTCAATGTCGATACGATCGCGATCTCTCGGAAGCGTATTCATTTTAACTTTTCCCTTTTACTACTGTTAGACGATTATTTTTGGAATTCCTTGCCATCAAAGATTCGTCTTGTTCGGGTTGACTCGAATAGTGTTTTATTAGTATCGCGCGCAAATTCTGCTTTGCCCGATGTATCAGCGATGTGACCGATGAAACCGAAGTATTCATTACCTCTGCGATCGCTTCATAGGACATATCCTCACATTTGCTGAGAACAAACGAAGTTCGTTGATTGGCAGGAAGTATGTCCAATGCCGATTGCAATACTGCACGGCGTTCGGCGAATTCCAGTTCTTGATGCGGGTCGGAAGCACACCGAGTGTATTGTACGTCAGTCTGTTCCTCGTACGAATCACCGTTGTTTGCAGTTCCTTTTCGTTTAACTCGATTTTTACTGCGCAACAAATCGAGCGATTTGCGCACGGCAATTTGATGTATCCAAGTTGCGAGAGAGGAATCACCGCGAAAGCTATTCACTGAGAAGTAAACCTCTACGAACGTCTCTTGCGCAAGGTCTTCAGCTTCTACACGATTCAATGTGAAGCGATAGCAGATGTTAATCACCTGATCGAGATGATTCTCTACTAATTTTCGATAAGCTGGTTCAGAACCGGATTTTAGCTCATCGATTTCTTGTTGTCGATCGATCAATTGAATTCCACTACTCCCAGTGTGAGCTAACCGATGGTGTTCTCTGCAAATTGTAAGTTGAAGAAAGGTAAACAGAATGTACCTACTCCGAAACAAATCAGTGCAGATGCCATTACTTTAGAATTGGTTTCGATTAGACGGTAATTCAAGGAGATTCGATTAAACGAGTTACACTGTGAGATCGATTTTGTGTTCGGGGTCAGGTGGAAGTTTCCGATCAGATGTTGTAGTCGATTCGTCTTTTCCGGGGTCAGAGCGGGTTTCATCTTCTTGAGGATGTGAATACTGATTGCGTCGTTTACCGTCGGGCGTTGTTTGGTAAGCCTGTCGCCAATTATGAATAATGTCGAGTCGCTCGAAGTTCACGATGGTTTCCCCTTCTCGAAACCTGCATGGAACAAGAAAAGAACCAGATTATTAGCAAATCAACAATACAGTTCTTTATCTCAAACAAAATAGTACAGATATTTCACTCATACAATCTTTTATCGAATCGAACCACGATAAACTTTAGCACCATATTCGTTTCTCTGAAGAAAGATTAGTCAAGTCATTACTTTCCGATAAAATTTCTGCCAAATGGGTTGTGCCGACAAAGACATTTGGGCAAACTCGCTGTTAAACCACTCAATCATCCACTCCTTTGGTGTCCCGACATGATGGCAGCCGTATAGGTGCGCTTCAAATTGCTTAGAGAAACTTCCTGTTGCGAGCATTGCAGCAATGAGAAATTCTCGTAATGGTAACGATAATCCGGGGCGACCGATGATTTTTCCATACCCTTCGTATATCATCGACTCAGTTAAATCAGGAGTGATTTCGCGTAAGCGCGTTACCAGTGTTTCAAAATGATTGCGGTATACTTTCTGGCAAGTTTCAACTCCCCGGAGTTTCCACAGTGCGGTGGAATCGGACCATGATTCGGAATCATGTCTGAAATCAGTACCAACGACTTCGGATAGGGTGCGTAGACCTTCTATACCGGATGGGTAGCCGAAGAAGAGATAGCTCTGCAGAATCGCTTCGTAAAGTTCTGCACTTGTTACTCCGCTCGTTAAAGCGGATCGAAAATGACTGCGCCACAATTCTGGTTCATGGTTGCGGAGCGATACTACTACTTTGGCGAATAAAATCGCCTGCTCTTGTTGGTCTTGCTTCATAGTTTTTGGCAGTTTCTACTCGGTGATATCGGGAGCAACAAACTCGACTTTCATGCGGTCGGGGTCTTCAAAAAAGACCGCATAGTATCCTTCACCGCCAGCATTGGGATGACATTCTGGATAAAGAATTTCGATGCCGCGTTGTTGCAATTCGATTGTCAACTGGTCCACTTCGGCGCGTGATTTGGCATGAAACGCCAAATGATTTAAGCCGGGGTGGCAACGATGATATTCGAACTTCCGATGGTGCTCAGCCACTTGGACAAACACGAGATAAGTGTCGCCGAGGCGAAAACTGCAACCCTCCTCCCAACTCTGATATTCACTATAACCGAGTCGAAGCAGAAACCAACGCCAAAACGATAACGACCGTTGCAGATCGGCAACGTAGAGCTCGACATGATGCAAAGTGCCGGGTGTAGGCATTAGTTTTCCCAAAAGAGTTAGAGTGATACGGGTAGGGTTACTTCCCGCTCGAATTCCCGCACCGAAGAATAGGTTGCCCGCGCTGAAATGCGGATTTGATAACTGCCTGGACTAACCGGATTTCCTACTTGAAAGCGCGAAACCTGCGACTCCTCGGCATCGGTTAATCCGGTTTTCGGGAAGGTGCGAATTGCGCCATCCCAGGTTTCGGTAAAGGCCCCGGCATTGATTCGCGCCGATTGAATCCGCGTTACTAATTTTCCGGAAGCGTCGAGTAAATCGATATCGACTTTTGCGGTCTCGGTAAGGAAACCGGTTACAGTGAGAACTCTATTGCGCGCTTCCCACTTTAAATCGGGTCGTAACAAATCGACACCAACCCAGAGATACTGTGCCCCTTCCCGCTCGGCAATGAAGATTTGACCAAATCGCCGATACAGTGTGATACCACGGGGATCATCAAATTCATAATCGCCGGAACCGCGTTTTCCAAATTTACTCAGCAGGTTAAGATTGCGATCCAATTTCCAGATACAGTTATTTGAGCCATCGGTCAAGAGTACTTGCGAAAAGAAATCGATTGCAGCGAACTGAATTCGGGCATTACTGACACCCCAACTTCGTGCTGTCACCCGTTTTAACAATACTCCGTCGAGCGAATACTTGGAAACTCGACCCTCGAGAGAATCGACAACCACGAGAAACGCTTCGCGATTGGTACTGTGGTTGTAACTCCAGCGCTCTTTCGCATCCGTTACTGATACTGCAACCGGACCAAGTAATCCGAAAATCGAACGAATGAATGTGCCATCAGACTCGTGGATTTGGATACGGTTGTTGAGGTAGTCTGCAACGTAGACGCGACCTTCGTTGTCCAACGCGATGCCGCGTGGTTGGTTAAATTTACCGTTTTCGGTACCGAGTCCTCCAAAAGATGAAACGAAATTCAGTTCGGATTTCGGATTAAACAATCGGACAACTCGATGATTGCCCATGTCGGAAACGAACACGTCACCGTTGCTATTTGCGGCAATGCCCCACGGGTCTTTGAGTTTCGCTTCACCGGATTGGCGGTCGCCATAGATACCCAATTCGTACATCGACTTATTGTATATAATGGTATTTTGACCGGAGTTGACACCGTAAACCGTCACTTCATCATCGTCGGCGGTGAGTTTCGGATCGTCCCAACTATTCATCCGAACACAGGCAAGACCGCGCGGTTCGGAGAATTTCGCCCGATTGCCAACCAGCATAAAGAGTTTTGCTGGAGTGCCGCGAACGACACCCCAGGTATGTTTAAACGGCGGGTAGACAAATGCCGTCGTCGATTCATTCGCAGCAAGGCCGATGGTTGCCGCAACAACAAACAACCCGAGACTCACAAGACTAATCCATTTCACATATCGTTTCGTAAACATGATGCTCTCCTACCTAAATGATACATTCCATCCATCCGATAAATTACTTCGCTTTCGTTAACGCATCCAAAATCGCTTGCGCCAATTTCGCGCCGATGTTGGCAGTTTCGGCAATTTCCTCGAGCGAGGCGTCGCGAATACCATTGACGCTGCCAAACCTTTTTAATAATTCGTTACGACGATGCTCACCAACACCGGGTATTTCATCCAGTCTCGATAAGAGCGATACTTTACGACGTTGTTGTTGGAATGTTACTGCAAAGCGATGCGCTTCGTCGCGAATTTGTTGCAATACTCTGAGAACGCTCGAAGTACGGGGAAGGATCCGGGAATCGCTTTCACCGGGTAGAAATACCTCTTCGATCCGTTTCGCTAATCCGATAATCGGATGATTGGGAATTCCCGCCTCGGTAATCGCCTCAAGCGCAGCGCTTAACTGCCCTTTACCGCCATCGATCAAGATGACATCAGGAAGCGGCTTTTGTTCGGCAATCAATCTTCGATAGCGACGACCTACAACTTCCTTCATCGAGGCGAAGTCGTCGATCCCCTCAACAGTCTTCACGATGAATTTCTTGTACTCACTACGCAGAGCTTTTGCATTGTCAAAGCAAACCATCGACGCAACGGTGTTGGTGCCAGCTAAATGCGAAATGTCGAAACACTCGATTCGCTTAGGCGTCATCGGTAACTTCAACAACTCCTGCAGACCTTTCATACTTTGAGGAACAAATTCGCGTTTCTGCCGGGCTAACTTCCGCTCATTGAACAGCAACTCCGCGTTGGCATTGGCGATACGGACTTGTCCCGCTTTATCGCCGATCTTTGGCGTATCGAACCGGCACTTCGCGTCGCGGAGTTCGGTAATCGCATCGGCAACTGTTTTCCACTCGCCATCATCACACGGAACCGTAATTTCCGGGGGAACATCAGCAGTCGCGTAATGTCGCAGCAGAAAGGTCGAAAGCACATCGGCATCGGTATCGTCAGGATTTACCTGCGCCAAAAAGTAATGCAACCGCCCCACCATCTTTCCGTTACGGATTCGGAGAATGGCGATGCAGGCTTCCTCATCCTCGCGAAAGATTCCCAACGCATCCCGGTCGTAAGGTTCGACTGACATGACTTTTTGGCGGGTAGCAAGATGTCGTACAGTTGTTAACTGATCTCGTGCAAGTGCCGCCTCCTCAAAGCGTTTTTGAGCGGATAACGCATACATCCGCTCTTGCCATTCCCGCTCGAATCCACTGGTCTTCCCATTCAGAATATCAATCAACGATTTGACATGCGCGTTGTACTCGGCTTCGGCAGTCAAACCTTCACAGGGACCATCGCACTGCTTCATGTGATATTGGAGACAAATCTTATGACGCTTGGCAGCAACAGAGTCCGCCGTAATGTTTAAATCGCAGGTGCGAATCCGAAAAACTTTTTTCAGTTCGCGTATCAAGCCACGCATTGCCGTTACTTCCATGAATGGTCCGAGATAACGAGCTTTATCCGGTTTGGGATGGCGAATTAGGAAGATGCGAGGAAACGGTTCATTAGTAATTTTTAAGTATGGGTAGGAGCGATCGTCTTTCAGATCAATGTTGAATTTCGGTTTGTGATGTTTGATCAAATTGTTTTCAAGAATGAGCGCTTCTCGCTCACTCTCGACGATAATCGTTTCGACGTCGCGAATAGCATTTACTAACCGGTTGAATAGCGCGCGGCCATCACTTCGCCCGGAAAAGTAACTTCGCACCCGACTGCGGAGCGACTTTGCTTTTCCGACGTAAATGACTTTTCCCTTAGCGTCTTTGTAGAGATAGCAACCGGGTTGCGCCGGTAAAGTGGAGAGTTTCTCTTCCAACGACACTTCCGGTGAACCGGTATGCGAACGGGCAGGAGTGTCTTCCGCTCCTGCCCGTTTCTTTCCATTCATGTTTACATCACCAGATAATATTGTTGCGTACCAACAGGGTCGTAC
>JAOTSC010000163.1 GCA_030247525.1 bacterium
ATCCCGTACCGCATTACCAGCACAGTGTCATCGGTTACAACTACCGGTTAAGCGATATCCTTGCCGGGCTCGGTCGGGGACAATTGAAAGTACTCGACCGCCGGATCGAACAACGGCGCAAAATTTTCGAATACTATCAAAAAGCGTTAGGTGACTTACCCGGTTTTGAATTCATGCCGGAACCGGAAGGATTTTTCAGTACTCATTGGTTAAGCTGCGTTCTGATTGATCCAGTCAAGTTCGGTGCTACCCGAGAAGAAATCCGCTTGAAGTTAGAAGAATCGAATATCGAGTCGCGGCCGTTATGGATGCCAATGCACCTGCAACCGGTGTTTAAGGGGTGTGAGTATTATGGCACGGGAGTTTCGGATCGCTTGTTTGAAATCGGGCTTTGCCTGCCATCGGCGTCGTCAATGTCCGACGCGGATTTGGAAATGACCTGCAGTATTATCCGTTCGATGCAGAAGAAGTAACCGACCATCGAGCCACACTATCGACTGGATGTTAGAATCTTCACCATTTTTTAATAATCCTTCGATTCTCTGGAATCGAAGGATTTTTTATTAGATGTGAAGCGCATCAAACGGATTGGTTTATGATTTGTTATATTAAGGTATCCTATCTCTTCAATTAAAAATGTCAATGTAATGACGGTTCGAGGCACCTATGGCAGCAACAAGTTTTGTAACGAAACCAAAATTCGTCAACAAGACGATTCCGTTTTTCTCAAAACCTTTACGATATTCGTTCGCGATGACAGTAGCGCTCATCTTAGTTCTTCTAACGACCTCGACAGGTTTCGCATTACCTGGATACTCCCTCACCCGGGTCACCATTAAGCTTACTCCAGAATTCTCGAATCGAGTGGTACGCCTCGTTGACGGTACAATTTCTCTCCCAACCGGCTCGACCGAACTGGATGTCATACTTCGTGAACGTAAAGCCGATCAGCTTACCCCTTTCTTTTCATTCGATCCGATTTCGCTTAAGAACCCGGAATTTACACGTTTGGGAATGAACCGCTTTTACAAAATCGTATTCGAGTTAACCGATGAGCGGGACATTAGACAACTCGTGCAACGCTTAGAAAAAATTGATGTCATCGAGCTTGCCGAAGTAATTCCGTTGGCATTCGCCGATTTAACCCCCAACGATTGGGGGCTTAGCAGCCGGAACATGTGGTTCCTTGATTCGGTTCATGCACGGCAAGCGTGGGACAACCAAACCGGCAGTAGCAGTATCCTTGCGATAACCATCGATACCGGTGTCAACTACAACCATGAAGATTTGACGGGCAACATCGGAACAAACACTGCTGAAGACATTAACGGCGACGGTTTGTTTACCGCTGCCGACAACAATGGTGTTGATAACGATGGAAATGGTTTTGTCGACGATGTCATCGGTTGGGATTTTGTATCACATTCTTATACCGAAATCTCGGGTGGTTCTGCTGCTTCCGGTGAAGATTATGGGCCTCGCGATAACACCCCCGCCGATGTTCATGGACACGGCACCCATGTTTGTGGCAGTATCGCTGGTGTAACAAACAATAGTTTGGGAGTACCGGCAGTCAGTTACAATGTCAGAACTCGCGCACTACGGGCTGGTTTTGCTTGGTTGTATGGTTCGACACTGTATGGTTCGGGCTACGACGACGACTTTGCGCCGGCGATTCAATATTCAGTGAATCTTGGGGCGCGGATTATCAGTATCAGTTTTGGCGGTTCCAGTTCTTCAACGGCGTATCAAACTGCAGTTACTTATGCCCGTAACAACAACTGCTTAGTTCTGGCATCCGCCGGAAACAGCAATAGCTCAACGATACAGTATCCGGGCGGTTACACCGGTGTGATGGCAGTTGCTGCGCTGGATCGTGGTAATGTCAAAGCGGATTTCTCGAATTACGGAAGTTGGGTCGATATCTCAGCACCCGGGGTCGATATCTGGTCGACGATGGTCGTGAATACATACAATCCCAATCCGTATGTTGCATGGGATGGCACCTCGATGGCGACTCCCACCGCCGCATCGGTTGCAGCTTTAGCGCTGTCCCGTAACTCCGGATTGACCGACGATCAATTGGAGACCCAACTCTTAAGTACCGCAACAAGTATTGCCACCCAAAACCCCAGTTACATCGGTATGCTTGGGTCCGGGATCGTGAATGCTCAAACCCTGATAAATGGTATCAGTCCGAGTGGAATTACTGTCATCGCTCCAAACGGCGGTGAGAATTTTTTACTCGAGTCGACAGCAACCATTCAATGGACAGCCAATTCATCGATTACGAACGTGAAAATCGAATTGAATCGCAGTTACCCCTCTGCGACCTGGGAGACTCTGATTGCCTCCACAACGAACGACGGGAGCCATTCTTGGACGGTAAGCGGTGCATCGACAGCCACGGCGAGGGTCCGAATTTCCAATGCAGTTAATGCCGCAGTTGCCGACACATCCAATGCGAATTTTTCGATCTACGCGGTCAAAGTGCTTTCGCCCAATGGCGGCGAAGTGCTAACGATTGGAGCTACGACCCCCATTACTTGGTCGGCCGCAACCAGTTACACCAATGTGAAGATTGAACTCAATCGCAGTTATCCGTCGGCTTCATGGGAAACAATTGCACTCTCAACCCCTAACACCGGTTCCTACAATTGGCTGATAAATGGAGCTGCTTCGACTACCAGTCGAATCCGAATATCCAATGCCGCCAATTTGTCGATTGCTGACACCTCCGATGCTGATTTCTATTTGTTCACTTTACCAACAACTATGCAGGAGTATTTCAATACGAGCGTGCCTCCAGCGAATTGGACAAATTTGGGTGATTGGGATTTGTTTGCTTACTCGGGTAACAACTCTGCGCGTCTCAATTATTACGACATCAATTCAATTGGTACCCGTGACTCGATGTTTACCTCACAATTGAATTTGTCGGGATACGGCACTGCGACACTTCGCTTTAGTACCAGTTACGCACTGTACAGTGGGTATTACGATTCGTTAATTGTTGCTGCGCGCATAGGAACCGGAGCATGGACTTCACTCTGGCGGCAAGGTGGTTCGACCCTCTCAAATCGAACCGGGAGAAACCCGACAACGTTCCGAACGAATAGCATCAATCTTGCAGCGCAGTACTTAGCAAGCAACGTTCAATTCGCTTTCATTGGTTATAACGGGTACGGCGATAATCTCTATCTCGATTCAGTGCTTGTTTCAGGAACCGTGAGTAGATCGATAACCGTTACTTCTCCAAATGGCGGTGAAAACTGGATTGTCGGCACAACCCATCCGATTACCTGGACATCACAAAATCTGACCGGGAACGTTCATATTGTCATTGACCGGAATTACCCTTCGGGAACATGGACCGGATTGTTCAACAATATTCCTAACGACGGTTCCGAGAACTGGACCATAACCGGAGCGGCTTCCGCAGCGGCGCGGATTCGTATTTTATCGGTCGATGATTTATCAATCGGAGACACCTGTAATGCGAACTTTACTTTAACGCAACCAACGATTACTCTTACCCGCCCAAACAGTGGGGAATCACTTTATACGGGTAAGACCGATACGATTCGCTGGACTTCTACGAATCTTTCCGGCAACGTATCCATCTTCCTGAACCGCGATTATCCGGCAGGGAGCTGGGACTCGTTAACAACGGTTGCCTACACCGCAACACCCTATCTCTGGACACCGTCCGGCGCAAGCACCATCAACGCGCGATTTCGCATCGTATCGGTAACTTATCCCAGCGTTGCCGACACATCGAATGCGAACTTCAGTGTTACCGCCAGTCAGAATGCGCTCACATATCCGCATGGCGGAGAAACGTTCCTGATGGATGCAGTCGATACGATTCGCTGGTCGACAAATCTCCCCGGCAATGTTACGGTGAAGTGGACTCGGAATTATCCTGTTGGCTCGTGGTACACGATAGGAACGTTGCTCGGCAGTACCGGAAAACTGGGTTGGACAGTTCCAGATTCGGCGACGACCACCGCTCGCTTTGCGGTAATACCGGCATATCTCCCCACTCTCGCCGACACCTCGAATGCGAACAGTACGATTATTCATCCGACTGTGACCTTTACCCATCCAAATGGCGGAGAAACCTTATACATTGGACGTTCCGACACAATCCGCTGGACCGCGAATTTCTCAGCGACAGTGGTAGTTGCGTATTGTAGCAACGGCGCTGACATCAATAGTGCCGAGGTGATTCCCGGTGGCGATTCGGTTGCGGTTTCACAAGGATGGTTTGTCTGGACACCACAGCTCCCGTTGACTACTCGTGGAAGAATCTGTTTGGTTGAATGGGGCAACTCACGCGAACATTGGAGTGCCGCAGATTTCAGCATTGTAACTCCTCAATTCACTTTCCAGCATCCCAATGGCGGCGAGACTTTATATTCCGGTATTTCCGATACAATCCGCTGGACAACGAACATCCAAGGAACTGCCACGATTGCATACAGTAGTAATGGTGTCAATCTCAATGATGCCGTTGTATTAGCAGGAGGAGACTCGGTTTCTTTGTCCCGCGGATGGTTTGCGTGGACACCGGAAATACCCACAACAACGCATGGTCGAGTTTGCATCATCGAGTGGAACACCGGGATCGCTCATTGGTCGAATGGTGACTTCACTGTACTAACACCGCAACTTTCGATTACTCATCCCAACGATGGTGAGACTTTGTACATCGGGGTTCCCGACACTATCCGTTGGACGACAAATCTCACTGGTGCTGTAACTATCGCGTATAGTCCACAAGGCGCCGACATCAGTCACGCGGCAGCTTTAGCCGGAGGCGATTCGATCCCTCTGTCGCAAGGGTGGTTTGCGTGGACGCCCGAATTGCCAGCAACTACTCATGGTCGGATTTGTCTGGTCGAATGGTCGAATGGAATGGAACATTGGTCAGGAAGTGACTTCACTGTTGCAAACCGCACTATCACGTTACTACGTCCGAACGGTGGTGAAGATTTCGTCCATGGAAGTACCGATACTATTCGCTGGGACGCGGTCGGGGTGAATGGAAATCTGCAAATCGACGTAAACCGCAACTACCCAACCGGTGCATGGGAACCATTGGCAACAGTCGCTGCTAGCGCTTCGCCTTGGTTATGGAATGTCACAGGAGCACTCACCAGCAACGCCCGGATTCGGATTTCGATGGTTGATGTTCCGTTGGTTTCGGATATATCGAATGCATCGTTCCGAATTGTTACCACGATTCCTCCGGCGGCACCGGGCGGAGTTACCGCGACCTTGATGGGGAGCTCAGTACGCATCTCATGGAATCGGGTCGATACCACGACAACGGGATTGGCGGTTACGGTTACCGGTTACCAGATTCTTGCGGGATCTTCCCTAAATAACATGACTGTAATCGCAACAACGAATCATCGTGATTCGACAAGTTGGATCGATTCCGAGGTGTTAGGTGTATCCTCGATGAAATTGTACCGGGTGGTTGCGGTCTCCAATGGCGCACTCGACACAACAACACCGCCACTGGATGAAATTCTACCCATCACAATTCGATTGGAGCAACCGACCCCATCTCCAGTCGATTCAAGAAAACAGAAGTAGGTACACAAGACTCCATTTGTTTTTGTAAAGAGCAAGGGGCGTATGATCACCATACGCCCCTTACTTATGCATAGTGATTACTGCCACGAAATGGCATTACACTGCAATCTCTTTTATCGTGGGGATGAGCTCTTGTGCGATTTGCCAAAATTCCGTAAAAAGATTTTCATCCGTACCGTCCATATCCTTAGTACGATGATAGAGCGAAATCGCAAAAGGAACAAGCCAACGCGATTCGGGAAACCGCAACAGATTAGGGTTCATATCGCCAATCCGAATGCGGTCAAGCGCATCGGCATCTTTCAACATGGCAATCAACATCCAGTATTCGTGAGTGCGTTCCGGTTCCAGTGAATGCGGCCAACTATGGTAACTCACAGCGGAGCGAATTGCCGGCCAATCCTCATCGGCGATTCCCACATCCTGCAGAAAGCTTTGCAGATCGCTATTCGCATCAAGTTTGTCGATAGCGTCCTGACCATGATGATAACTCACTCCGTCGTGTTCGCGAGCGATGTCGTGGAGATAGACCGTCGCCCACAATGGAATCGTATACTCTTTCTTCTGTAACAAATCGAGCAACATCCAAGCGTTTATCAGAACTCTGCCGATATGGCGACGATCATGCAATGTACCGTGGTGCGAAAATAAACTCACCGGCGGAATCAACTCATTTAGTGAGAGCTTGGTAGAATTAACGAGCTCCATACTCCCTTTCGCAAAAACAAGAACAAACAAATATGAACTTCATTCTCAATTTACAGACGATTATGCCCGAATCCTCGCGGGAACTCAATCGATTCGTCTAAGAGCATAGATTTTTTGGAGTTTACGTTTAAGATTGTTATCTTATTCACAACATCTTTGATAGTTTTCTCCGAAGTGAAACTTCCCGGATTGCACTGCAATAATACTGCTAATCGTAAACGTAAACGTTTGCATCCGATAGCGAACCAACACCTTGGTATCAAAAATTGATACCACCATTCATAAAGGTTCGTTATCGCATCGGTACCCGAGGACCCATTGTGATAAACTATACCAAGCCTCAACCCCCCAGCGAGGACAAACGCTGGAAAATCGTCCAAGCAGAAATGCGCAAATTCGGCAATTCGCATTACGCTTTGATCCAAGCGCTCCACGCTGTACAGGACGCGTTTGGTTTTCTCGACAACGACGCCTTAGCATTCGTTGCAGCCTCGTTGCGGGTCCCGCTCAGCCGGGTTTATGGCGTAGCCACCTTCTACCATTACTTCACTTTGAAGCCGGCGGGGAAACATACCTGTACGATTTGTACCGGTACCGCCTGCTACATCAAAGGGGTGCCCGAACTGTTGACCGCTTTGAAAGAGAAGTACAACGTCGGGTTGGGACAAACGACAGAGGACGGCGATTTGTCAGTGCTATCCGCCCGCTGCGTCGGAGCCTGCGGACTGGCGCCAGTCGCAGTTATCGACGGAGTTGCCGTCGGAAAACTCACTGCCGACAAATTGATCGCATCGCTTGAGGAGGTAATCGCAAAATGATATTAGACGACCTCAATGAATTAGCGAGTAAAGTTCATGAAGAAATCGCCGCTGCCAAGCATCGCATTCACATTTGCGTAGCGGCCGGCTGTATCTCGTCCGGCAGCGATAAAGTACTGTCTGCTTTCAAAGACGAAGTGAAGAAACGCGGATGGGAAGGCAAGTGTCTGGTGAAAGGGGTCGGTTGTTTGGGACCCTGTGCCGGCGGCCCAGTGGTTTTAGTCGACTCGGAGAATGTCGCCTACGAACACGTAGCGATTGAAGA
>JAOTSC010000164.1 GCA_030247525.1 bacterium
ATTCTAACTAATAAATTATCAAATACCTTTAATTTCTTTTGAACATCATCTAAATATATACATAACACTTTCCGATCATCTTTCGTAAGTCTACGCTTTGGTAACTCGACTGATGTTTCTCCACCAATGATACCTGCTTTGATCAATCTATCGCGGTAAAGTGTTTGCTCAGAATACCTTTCTCTGATTACTTTTTCGTTAACATCTTTAGGTAACGAGTATTTGAGAAGACGTTGAGGAAACGTTTGATCAAGCTTTGCTCCTTCAATTCCACTTACTTGTTGCAATTTGTTTATTCTCATAATCATATCAGAAGAAAATTGATCAACGGCAATTTTCTGTGTCACAGTTTCTTTTCTATGCCGATAATTAGAATCTTCCGAAAGTACAGAAATTATTAATCTTTGTGTTTCAACTAGAGTAATATTGACCGACTTATACAGATCTCTAATTAGTTCAGGTTCCAATTTCACAGATTTTTTCAATTCTTCCGGAAGTAGATGTCCGTATTTGTACATCACTTCATAAATACCAAATGTCTCATTAGTTTGATTGTCACGCCATAAGTTTTGATCTACCCGTTCTAAGTTGTCGACAAATCTTTCTATAGAGTTATATGAATAAATAGATCTAATATTTCCTTCTTCAAGAGGTTCAATATTATATACTAAATCGCGATATTTTAAGACAAGTCTTGTTGTTTCATTAGTGACTTTATCTCTAATATTGTTTACTGTTAGTGATCCTGATGGTTGAAATTTTATATGTATTGAATCAAAAGGTATTTGGAATAGTTCGTAATACTTTCTGTTAAACAAAGCATAAATCAATCTCAAGACAGTTGTTTTTCCAACTCCATTTGGTCCATGAATTATTGTAACTCGTTCACCCATGAAGAATTGGATAGTGTGATTAAACCGTCCAAATAGAGAACGGATCGAAATTTCAACTATCTTCATTTGTAACTCCTAAACTATGTTGTCTTTAACACTATCATGATAGTTCCAGAATAAAACAAGGCCTACAAATAACACTAAAACATTCAACAACAATAACGTTGAAGTTAAATATTCCGTTGATAGCAATATTATTCTAATCATGACGTTTCGCTTGTTGATTTGCTCATTGATTTATTACAAGTTACAATGATCGATAGTAAAAATCAACTGTCAAACGAAAAGTGAAAAAATCAATAGATTATGTAGCATCGCTATGCACGAGTATGCTAGATTAGCATCTATTCGTATCACGATTCTTTTCGAATCACCAAAGCCCTTACACCCTCAAACTAATATTCTCTCCGAGTTTCACGTCGTATTTGCGGGCGACGATCATCGCCACCGATGCTGCAATCCAAAACAGAGATGCTACCGCCAATGCAATGCGATTACCGAATAGGGTAGTGATGCCAAGCCCCATGAGCGGAGCAAAGGCGCCACGGACACCGGTTGCCGCGATATGTACCGATTGATACACCGCCACATCCTCCCCACTCTGGGCAAATCGCATCGCGCTCAAATTCCAGAGCATTATGACGCCGCTCATGATCGCGCCGAAAAGTCCAAAGGCAATCATCACGACCGTTTTTTGCATTGCTCCATCGAACAGTGAGGCAGAGAGTAAAACCAGCGGAAAGAGTGCGCCGAGTGCAAACACCTGCATCGAGAGCCGATGGGGCGTCGAGCGGTCGAAGAGCCGCCCATAGAACGGGATGCCCGCAATCATCACCAATTGAAAAATCGTGCCGCGCGCAAGCCCGATGTCGCTGTAATGCAATTGCAAATCGTCGACGAGATAGAGCGGAATCACCGGAAGCTGCATCATAAATGCGACGCCATACAGCATAAACGCCATTTCGAAGCGGAGAAAATCTTTCCTCCGTTTGAGTAACGCAATCACTTCGCTGAGCGGCGCGAAAAAATTGTCGCGACGGAAATGGAAGCGGTCAATATGATCTTCGTTGCGGGTAGGAATTGACGCCAAGGCAAGCACACCGATGAATCCAAGTAAACCAGTCACGAAGAAGAGCGATTGCCACCCGTGATATACGTGATCGAGCCAGTAGCCGCCCACCGCCGAATAGATTGCGCCGGTAATCATGCCCAATCCTTGCGCCATGCCGAGCATTTTCCCCGTGCGATTGGCAGGAATGTATTGCTGCAGGATGCGGGTTTGCGCAAGGGTCTGTGCCGAAGAGACCAACGCGAATACGAGAAAGATACCGAAGAGATGCCAGTAGGTTGTCAGCAGCAATCCACTCGCAAGCGCCGCCACCGCAATCGTTCCCGTTACCCGGATCAAGGGGCGTTGATCGCGTCCGGAGAGATAGCGTCCCACCCAGATCGAGATGATACTCGTCATTGGAAACATCATCGTCAGAATGGTGACTTGAAGCGGAGTCGCCGCGAGCGATTTACGGGCGATCACTTCACCGAATTGGAATGCGACATTCACCATCGCAAACATTGCGGTGAACAGGAAGAGGCGGCGGATTACCGGTTTGATTTCGGAGGTGTCGTTCATAGTTTTACAGCAAGAAAATAGCTTGCTTTCTCATCGTGGGAAAATCGGGTCGTTGGAAGTCCGCGCCGGGTTGTTTACCATTCGTTGTATTAACAATATAACAATCGCGACAATCTGGTAACGCCATTTGATGAGTTTGCGATTGGTTGAGCTTTTTTACTTCGGTGTCTGAACGGCAAATATCCCGAGTGAATTTGCGGTGAAATAGCGAACAGCGTTTTCCGGCAAGGATTTGCGGGTTAGTTGACAGTTTTCGATTTGGGCGGTATATTGCTCAAACTTTTTCGAGGAGTTATGCCAGAAATATTCGCTTGGAGCTTGTGTATTGTACGTTTCTCCGGCTTTCCTGTTGAGTTTACCATTGTTGTTTATCGACATTCGCAATCGATACGGTCGGTGACTATTGGATGACGTACAACTTGTTTCCTGCATCTGTGAAATCTGACGAACCAATCGAACAGAATCCAGACCGTTACATTCTCATAGGCAGAGACCTTGCAGAATGGCAACAGCGTCAATATGTTCTACAATCGAGCAGGAACGATTGACAATCAACTGAAGGTAACCATGAATTCCCATTATTTTCGCCGATTCTTAGCAAAATCGTTTCTCCGCTATCGGCATCGCAACTTCGATCAAGTCACCGCCGAGTTGATTGAACGCGAGCATTGGCCGGTAGACGTTTTGCGCACCTGGCAATTGGAGCAATTGAAGAAGTTTCTGGTGCATTGTTACGAAAACGTTCCCTTCTACTCGGAACGCTTCGAGGAGGCGCGGTTTAATCCGCACACCTTCGAACATTTATCTCAGATCGAAGCGATCCCCGTACTAACCAAAACCGACATTCGGGGAAATTATGAGCGGATGACGGCAAACGGGGTAGACCTAAAGACGTTGAGTAAAGGATCGACCGGTGGCAGTACCGGCGTGCCGGTCGTTTTCTTCAAAGACGAATACGTTCGCTCTTATGACGCTGCTTCGGTATGGCGGCACATGGCTTGGGCGGGTATCGAACCGGGCGACCCGATCCTGCGGGTTGGCGGGCAGGCTTATGTCAAATCCCGCAAAAAGCGTCTTTTTGCCAAATCTCAAGCGTATACAATGAATTTCACCAGTCGAACCGTTGCGTCGGTTACCGATGAATACTTGGATACTATCGTCGAGTACATGCAGACAAAGAAGCCGGTCGCAATGTGGGGATACGCGTCCGGCGTTTATTTGATCGCCCGGCATTTTCTCAAGCGCGGGGAAAAACCGAAGCATCTCAAAGCCGTTTTTACCACCAGCGAAGTGTTACAGGATTTTCATCGCGAAACAATCCGCGAAGCGTTCGGTTTAAGTCCCTTCGATGGTTACGGCGGCGGCGATACCGGTGTCGCGTGCGAATGTCGCGAACACAATGGGATGCATACGAATGACTCTCATCGATATATCGAATTGGTAAACGAAGAGGGAAAGGCGGTCGCTCACGGCGAGTACGGCAGAGTCGTCGTAACGAATTTTTTGAATCGTTCCTGGCCGTATGTCCGCTACGACATGGGCGACTTAGCGCTGGCGCTTCCCTATGAACCGTGCGCGTGCGGCATGACGTTGCCTAAGATTGGAACGGTGCAGGGGCGGACTGGCGATTTTATTCGTACTATCGATGGGAAAACCGCCACTACTCCCAACTTCACCTTAGTCTTCCGATACATTTTCAAAGAAGTCAAAACATATCAGATTGTTCAAGAGAAACTTGAAGCGGTTATCGTAAGGGTTGTTCCTACGGAACTCTATACGCAAGAGACGAATGACCATATCCTGCGCAGTTTCCGCAAGATTCTTGGCGATAACATCGATATCCAACTCGTGTTAGTGGAGGATGTCGAAGTAACGCGCGCCGGGAAACGGCGCATTGTGATTTCACGGCTTGCCCAATAAACAGACTGGTCGAAATCGGCTGATCGGTTAACTCATGTAATTCTCGTTACATGTGAGGAGTGGGTAGATTTCATTGCATGTGCTTGAATATCACAGTAAGTTACATTGGTAGGAGATAATTCTCCTTTTTTCGAAGCATTCAGTGGTGACAATCGGCAATTCTTGCCGTAGCGAAGCATCATACTTAAGGATCGTTCTGTAACAAATGAACATGCGCTGCTTTCCTGATTGATGGAACATTCGTTTGATTTTACGAAGTGAGTACTCATCGGCCTTTCGAGCCGTTCACACGCAAATAGAAGGATTGTACATGGAAACGATACAAAGTCCGTTTGGACATACCTTCGAGGAATTTACCGTTGGTACGGTTTTTAAGCACTGGCCCGGCAAAACAATCAATACCAGCGAACAAAGCATGTTTTGTTTATTAACGATGGTACACCACCCTGTCCACCTTGACGAACAATACGCTTCTGAGACCCAGCACGGAAAAATTTTGGTGGTCGGCACCTATGTGATTAGTCTCATCGCCGGCATGAGTGTACGTGACATCTCCGGAAAAGCGATTGCAAATCTGGAATACGAAAAGATTGTCCACAACGCACCAGTCTTCATTGGCGATACTCTACGGGCTGAAACGGAGATCCTTGAGAAAATCGCATCGAAATCGAAACCTGACCGGGGTATCATTTATGTTGAGACCCGGGGATTCAACCAGCGCAATGAAAAAGTACTAACGTTCCGTCGCAAGCTACTGGTTCCCAAAACGAATGTTGAGGGGGTGTAACATGGCGAAACCTTATCCCGGCGACTGGGTGCTACGCACCTTGTTATTCGTACCCGGACACAATGAGAAACTCTCCCGGAAAGCGGCTGAAACCGACGCTGATTGTGTTGTACTTGACATTGAAGATTCGGTGCCGCCCGAATCGAAAGACGATGCGAGAGTCACGATTCGGCGGCTACTCGAGGAAGGGTGCTTTCGCAAGAAACCGGTTTTTGTCCGGGTAAACTCGCTGGAAACCGGCCGTACTTTGCGCGACGTCGATTCAGTTGCGTGTGAAGAACTACAAGGGTTCGTTTATCCGATGACGATGTCACCGGAAGACATTTTAATCTTTAGCGCTCAGCTTGAGATGATCGAATCGGAGCGGAATCTACCTTCCGGCTTTTTCTCGATTATCCCAGTGCTGGAAACGCCGCTCGGCGTGATCAACGCCTATCCGATAGCAAAGGCGTCGTCTCGAACGATGGCATTGATATTTGGCTGTGAGGATTACTTGGCGGATGTAAAAGGAACCCATTACGCCGAGGACGTAAGTCTGCTACACGCTCGGATGCAACTGATCCTTGCGGCTCGCGCAGTCGGAGCAATTCCGTTAGATGCCGCGTTCGTTCACGTTCACGATATCGATGGGTTTGTCCAATTCGCTTCTCGGGCACGTGCGCTTGGTATGGGCGGTACGGCGGTACTATCGCCGAAACAAATTCCAACTGCCCATGCAGTCTATTCGCCGACTGAAGAACAGACGATACTTGCCCGCAAGATTGTCGATGGCGCCGAGCAAGCGAAGAAAGAAAATAAAGGCGTCGTAATAATCGATGGTGTTTTTGTTTCGCCGCCGACCCTGAAAGGCTCACTTCACACGATGCATTTATCAAATGCGATCGCAGCGCTGGAAGAGTTTAAGAAAAATGGAGCCTAAACCCATGTCCGATGCAACTGAACCCACCGGTTACACCAAGGAGATTTTGAAAGAGCATTTATCGGCGTTGGGTATCCGAAAGGGCAATATTCTTTTAGTGAAAGCTTCCTTGAAGTCGGTGGGGAAAGTAGTGGGTGGTGCACAAGCATTAGTTGACGCGTTTGTGGAAACCGTTGGGGAAGAAGGTACGGTAATTTCCGCCTCCTTCGTCAGCGGTTATCCGCTTCCGTTTAGCGAGGAGGATGCGAAAAAAGTTGTTACGGTTGAAACGCCATCCTATGCCGGCGCCTTCACAAATACAATGGTGAAGGATCCCCGGATGTATCGCAGCCGACATCCACTGCAAAAATTTGTCGCAATCGGCAAAGACGCAAAGGAGCTAATGGAACGGCATACCGCCCAAACCGGTGCGTATGAAGTCGTGAATTGGATGATCGAGAAAGGCGGATTAAATGTCAAAGTCGGAGATGATGATAAAGTCCCCGGAATCGGCACCACTCACGTCGCAATATTACAGCTTGGTTTAAAACAAAAGACCGAAGACTACGGCGTGAATTATCTTGATGCCGATGGACAAGTGAAATTTTTCCAGCGCAACTGGGCGGGGGGCTGCGCCCGCGGTTTCATTAACTTCATTCCCTTATACGAAAAGGAAGGGGCAATTCTTGCCACCGGTCATGTCGGAAATGCTGCGGCAAAAATGACCGATCTGAAGAAAACTCTCGAGATTGAATTGCGGGTATTGCGTGAGAATCCATCATTCTTTTTATGCGACGATCCGCTTTGTTCGTCGTGCCGGACATCTTGGGAGTTTCTCAAAAAAACCCCTTCTTATTATCTGATGAAAACATTTGCACCACTGGTTCGAGGTACGAAGATATCCGCTTCGATTAAATCACTTCGTAAGCGGTTGGCGCGATGAAGCTATGTGTAAAGTGTAAAAATCCATCGCTTCCCGAACGGCGGTACATTCTCGATTGCATACTGTCGGATATTCTTGGGCTTTCGTACGAGCTGTTGCCCGGCGATGCTGGCGCGCTGGTAATCACCTGTCCCGAATTGTCGGAAACAGCATCGCTCACGATAACCGAGATGCTGTTCGCCAATCCTGCCGACCGGATTATCGATTTGGCGGCGCTTCCCAAACGGCCGTTAGAACATTGGTACGTCATCGAACCGGAGTTTAAAGAGAGGCTGACGAATCCCGATTTACCGATTATTTATGGC
>JAOTSC010000165.1 GCA_030247525.1 bacterium
GTCTCTCCATTGTCAAGAGTGTGTGTAAACAGTATAGTTGCATACGCCATCGACACGATCATCACAACCGAAAGCAATGCGATTATGAGTCGTTTCCGTTTCATGATACGCTCCGTTGTTGTTCGAGAAAAGGTTGACAAGTCGATTTACTAAAAATTCTTGTCGAACTCTAAACCAACCTTTGAATCTAACCTACTTTTTTTTTTTGACTTAGAGTCAAGAGGAGAAAGGTGATTCCTCGAAATATTTTGATCTCCCAGTGATCTCAAACCCAATAGAGTATTGGTTATGTGGAGAGGATTGGTTAGAGTTTGATCTCCATAAGTGATTGCGTGTATGATAGTTATGTGAATTGTTTCGCAAAAATGTTTGTAAAACTGCAAAAACTCTACGAGTTGGATGCAACTCACCTTTGAAGTAAAGTGTTGAAACATAATTGATTGTTCCTCGATTTCGTGGTATGTTGTTACTTGACAACAAGGAGACTACTACCATGACCGGTTTACTGCGAGTCGCACTACTATTTGTTTTGCTTTGCATCACCCTCGTCCAAGCAGTTCCGCACACTTCCCCGCTTTCCCCCAACGATCCCGCCGAACCTTCCGACGGCAGATATGCGCTAGTGGAAGTGCAACGTTCCGGAAAAAATACGCTGCGGGACTTACAGCTTGGCGGATTCGATATCCAACAAATCGAGCCGGGACAACCGATCCCCGTAATCGCCAACGATGCCGACCGCGAACGGCTTTCCCGGCAAGGGTTCCTGTTCACCGAAACAATACCGGATATGTCGGCATATTATGTGCAGCGTTCACTCGCTGAGGGTACCGATCTAATAGACGGATACCCGACTTTTGCCGAAACCATCGACTCGATGGTAAACTATCGCAATCAATTTCCAGCATTGGTGTCCGATACAATCCGCATTGGAACGACCGGACAGAATCGCGGCATCTTCGCAATCAAAATCAGCGATAATGTTAACGTTGACGAAGACGAACCGGAAGTGTTTTTCAACTCGATGATTCACAGCCGCGAGCAAATAACGCATACCCAATTGATGTATTTCATCCGCAACTTGTTATCGAGTTACGCCACCAACCCGCGCGCACAAAACATCATCAACAATCGGGAACTCTATTTTGTTTTGGCAGTCAATCCCGATGGCATGGTGCGCAACGAAACTCAGAATCCAAACGGTGGCGGGATGTGGCGAAAGAACCGACGGACGAATCCCGATAACTCGCGCGGAGTCGACGTAAATCGAACCTGCGGTTGCCATTGAGGCTATGATGGTTTTGGTTCGTGTCCCCAAGGACAAGCGGAAACGTACCGCGGCACTGCCGCCTTCAGCGAACCGGAAACGCAGGCGATTCGCGACTTCTGCAATCAGCGTCATTTTCGCATCACGCTGAATCATCACAGCTATTCCAATTTTATTGTCCACCCGACTGCCTATCGCCGGGAATGGGCGCCTGATCATACATTGTTGCGAAATCTAGGTAATCGTTGGTCGGCAACGAACGGTTTCACCGTAGGTAACCCGTGGTGGCTGCTCTATCCGGTGAATGGTGACGCTCCCGATTGGCAATACGATGCCTCACCCGACACGCTGCCGAATTTTGCCTATGTCATTGAGATCGGAACCCAGCAAGACGGCTTTTGGCCAACCCAGTCGCGGATATTGCCACTCTGTCAACAAACGTTGGAGATGAATTATTTAGCAGCGGAAATAGGCGGCGAGCCGCGCATCGTATTGCCGCCACCGGTACCGCTGTTGACTGCCGCCGATACGATTTTCATCGATGATTCATTGCGCTGGCGAATCGAGCATATCGATCCGGTGAATCCCGCTGTGTCCTATGATTTCCGCGCAACTGCCGAGTATCCGGTTGGTGTCGAATCGTTCGATGCCGGGATTGGAAATTGGCTGAGTACCAATGTGTTCCGTTCGACGACCCATGCCGCTACTGGAACCCATGGCATTGAGTTTACCAACTTCTCTGATACGAAATCGTTACTGACGATGCAGCATCCCGTGTTACTCGGGGCAAACGACACCTTGAAGTACCGGCTCTGGTACGACATCGAGACCGACTTCGATTATTTCTTCGCGCAGATTTCTACCGATGATGGAATTACGTGGTACTCGTTGCAAGGCAATCGGACGGTGAGTACCAATCCGAATTCGAATAATTGGGATCATGGCATTACCGGTAGCTCAAACAACCAATTTGTATTGTGTACTCACCCATTGACACAGTATGCGAATCAAACGGTGCTGTTCCGGTTCATGTATGAGTTGGATGGTGGTACCGAAGGGGATGGCGTGTGGCTGGACGATGTCGAACCGGCGCCGACGATGATTATGCCGTGGACGAATACGGTTTCCAATTTGACTGAACCGGTCACTTCGCTGATGCCGGGGACATGGCTCGTGCAAGTGCGGGCGCGTGACGCCGAAGGGGATACTTCGGTCTGGTCGCCGTTGCGTTGGGTGACGATTGTCGTTGATGATGCGCCGTCCCCAAGCGCTACTGTGCCGTATACGTTTGGCTTACAAGAGACTTATCCAAATCCGTTTAATGCGCAGACGACGATTCACTACTCGCTTGCCACCGCGGGAACAATGTCCTTACAACTCTTTGACGTTACCGGACGACTAGTGACGACTTTAGCGAGTGGAAGACAAACCGCCGGTACCCATGAATTACGCTGGAATGGCAGCAACCATGCTTCGGGGGTCTATTGGCTTCGCCTCACGAGTGGTTCGCAAACTGCTACGAGGAAGGTGGCGTTGGTGAAGTAGGAAGGAAGCAGTTGCCGCTTCAAACATGAAGCGGCAACTGTGTAACCATCAATGATTTGGTAAACAGCTTTCTACCATTCTACAGAAGAGATTCAATTTGTCTTCCGAAATCACCTTTGATTCATATAGGAATAACAGATGTTGAGGTTTTCGATGATCTTTAGTTTTGGGAACACTCAGAAAATCCTCAAGGTCGTTCGGTATCGTTTTTACGATCATAGTAAACTGGCTTTTCGAATCTTGAATAAGTTGATTAATCTCAGCGTGATAATCAACGTTTTTATCATCATCATGAATTACTGAATGCTGGATGCCAAGAGCTTTTAAAAGATTCATAAAACGGTGTGTGTTAAACTTTCCGATAGTATCAAGCACATACAAACCACAGTTTGGTCTTTTGATTTTGTCATCATCAAGCAACTTTGTTATAAGAACCTGCTCGCTTGGACCTTCAACCAATAACACGTGGTTTGCAAAAAAGAGTCCACATCGATCAGGATTTAACCATAAAAAGTATTTTACACTTTCCATTACCGGTTTCAAGTCGTCTTCCTCAAGTTTACTTTTTAGTTTTGGCCATTTAATCGCGATAGAGTTTAAGGTTTGGTTTGCATCCACTATTTCATCCCATTCATTTCTGCCGATTTGGTTAACAGAAATTAAACCTTTTTCACGCTTCAATCGAGTGATCGAAGGTATGAGGGCAGTATTGCGGCTTACGAAATATGTCGAATGTGTTGAACAAATCGTTTGTTGATCCGGTTTGCGTGAGAGAGTCATGAGATTTCTCGCTAATACTTCTTGTTGAGGTGGGTGAAGAAACGCCTCTGGTTCTTCAAACAAAACAAGCATCATTGAAGGAACAAAGTCTTTTGTTTTCTTTGAAGGTTTCTTGCCGATATATTTTGATCCAATTTGGATAAGAGAGTAAATAAAGTGACGCTGAAACCCAGAGCCAAACTGCTCTGCAGCCAAAGCCTTTCCATGTGCGTTGTCAATGCATTGGTATGATAACATGGTTTTAATTATCTCACCGATTGATGGTGATTTCATTTCAATTTTTATATCAGACTCCCATGGTGACAAAAGAGCCCTCAAATCAGCTTCTAATCCACCAAGTGACCACCCAGCTTCAGTTTCTTCATCCTTAATGTTTTGTGCAAACTCATCAAAGTCACCTGAGAATTTTTTAAAAGAAGGACTGGATTCTACCACATTTTCTAATACTTTTGTTAATAGGTCACGTAATGCCGAAGGACCACTTAATTTGGTGTGTTCTTCAACTTTACTGACTGCGGGTATAAAAATTATATCTCCAAATTTTCCGCTCTGAACATTTTTTGCACCATAAAATGGTTCATTTGAAATAGTTCCATCTGTTTTATAACCAAAAATCGTTCCCTCTTTATTTTTATCTTCATTCTTGAAATATTTGCGCACTTTAAGTACTAAATCTGTGTTTCGATAATCATCTGCTAGTGCCGCGTCTTCGCTTGGTTCAAGTTTGAAAGAAATCTCTATCCAAGACTCTTTTGATTGGGTAGGTATGAACGGGAAATCTCTATCCGTCCGAAACTTGAAACTGTCTTTCTCATAAAACGCTCTGATAGCATCAATCACAGTGCTTTTTCCAGCATTGTTCGGTCCAACTAGTAAGTTATAATTGAATAAATCAAGAGTTGAATCCAAAATTCCTCGAAAATTGTGGATTTTGATTTTCGCGATCTTCATGATTGTCTCCGGGTTATTGCTTGATAACTTGATTGCTATGTTGAATATTAACACCTAATAATGTATAATGCAAATATTGTCTGTACATGCATTAACTTTCTTAATCGAACAATCCTAATTGAGTGTTAACCAAATTTTTCGTTCACTCGCAACTGCTTTCTGAAATGCTGTATATTCGGGGCGGGGTAATGAAAATGCCCCGCCTGTTTCGTAGGGGTCGAAACGCTTCGACCCGTTTCAAAGCCGGGTGCAAACGTTTGCGCCCCTACAAATGAAGTCACAGGCTTGGAAGCCCGTAACCACCAAGACCGATGAATAATGCACCCATTTAAACGCATCCTCTTGCTCGGGAAAGACCAGTGGCGGCTATTGCCGTTGGCGGGGGTTGCGGCTGTCCTGTTCGTCGTGAGCAATACCGCGGCAATGTGGGTCGCAGCAAGTTTCTTCAAATTGATTTTCGAGCCGTCGCAACCCGCTCCTCAAGCCGATTTGCAGTCGTGGAGCGACCTCAACGGCTTCCTTAAAATGCTCACCGACCAGTTAATCGGCGGTGGCGACGCTTTCGATAAATTGGTGCGGGTCTGTCTGTTTATTCTCGGTCTCTACACCCTCGCCGGCGGATTCCGTTTCCTGCAGGAACGTACGCTCGCGCTGCTCGAACAACGACTCGCCCAACGCATCCGGAAGCGGTTATTCGAGCATTTCCTGAAACAAGGACTCGGATATTTTCATCGCCGGAAGTCCGGGGAAATGATGTCGCTGCTGGTGAGCGATGCGCAAACCTTGAACCAAAATATGACGAAAGTATTCGGCATTTTCCTGCGTGACCCGGCAACTGTCATCATTTCATTCATACTGCTTGCGGCAATTTCGATCAAACTCCTCTTACTTACACTGTTGGTGGGACCGGTGGCGGGCGTGATCATCAGTGCAGTTGGGAAAAGCTTAAAACGCAAATCGACCCGGCTGCAAAAAGCGATGGAAGAACTCACCGTTCTGTTATCCGAACGGTTGAACGGAATCCTCCTGATCAAAACCAGCGGTACCGAGAAGAGCGAAAACAAACGGTTCGCCGGGATTAACGATCTTGTCTATCAACGCACCTTCAAACAACGGCAACTGGATATCCTCGGCGTTCCCGCGACCGAAGTTATCGGAATGTTCATCATTATCACGATTCTCATGGTCGGCGGTTACGATGTAATACATTCCGGCGGCATCGATTCCGAAGATTTCCTCCGCTTCATCGTGATTCTCTTTACGATGCTGGCGCCGGCTCGTTCGATAGCCAACGGCTGGGCGTCGTTTAGCATCGTGAGTGCTTCTGGCGCGCGGATATTCGCCGAACTCGACACCGACGAATCGTTGCCGGAGCCGGTAACTCCCAAACCGATTCCCGAATCCATCGAACCGATTGCCTTCGACCAAGTCCGCTTTCAATACGATAAATCGCTCCCAAATGTGCTGGAAGATTTATCGCTGACGGTGCAGCCGAATGAGACGTTGGCGCTGGTGGGATTGTCGGGAGCGGGGAAGTCGACGCTATTTTCGTTGCTCCTGCGGTTGTACGACCCGCAAGCGGGACGCATCACATTGGGGAATACCGACGTCCGGGAATTCGATTATGAGCAGTACCGCCGCCAATTCGGGGTCGTCACGCAGGAAACGATTCTCTTTCACGACACCGTTTCCGCGAATATCGCGTACGGTTACGACGAGGCGACTACGGAGGAAATCGTTGCCGCTGCAAAATTAGCTTATGCCGATACGTTTATTCGGGAACTCGACCACGGGTACGATACTATCGTCGGCGACCGTGGGGTAAGGCTCTCCGGCGGGCAACGGCAACGGCTCTCGCTCGCCCGCGCGTTTGTCCGAAAACCGAAATACATTCTCCTAGACGAAGCGACCTCGAATCTTGACAGTGACAGCGAATTATTGATTCAGCGCGCCCTCGATAATATGAAAAATCTTCAAACGATTATCATTATCGCCCATCGCCTTTCGACGATCCGTAACGCCGACCGGATTGCCGTCATTGATAACGGCAGAGTCGTCGATGTCGGTACTTATGAAGAACTTCTACAACACAGCGAACTATTCGCCCGCTTGAGTAAGCAACAGTTTTTGTCATAGTTTTTACTCCCGCCTGCAAATTCGTATTATTTAGTGAATCTTCATTCTCACAGAGGTATCAATGACCCCCGATAAAAAGAACGGATCGACCATCGAATCCGGCAAAGAAGTCGCGACGTGGCAGGTGAAAGTCGGACTTGCCGAGATGCTCAAGGGCGGCGTGATCATGGACGTCACCAATTTCGAGCAGGCAAAGATTGCGGAAAAAGCTGGCGCATCCGCTGTGATGGCGCTTGAACGAATCCCCGCCGATATCCGCGCCGATGGCGGCGTTGCCCGGATGAGCGATCCCAAGTTGATAAAAGAAATCCAAGACTCGGTAACGATTCCCGTGATGGCAAAATGCCGGATCGGACACATTACCGAAGCAAGAATTTTAGAAGCGATGGGAATCGATTTTATTGACGAATCGGAAGTGTTGACGCCCGCCGATGAACAGTACCACGTTTGGAAACACGACTTCAAAGCGCCGTTCGTCTGCGGTTGTCGTAACCTTGGCGAAGCGTTGCGGCGGATCGGCGAAGGGGCGGCGATGATTCGCACCAAAGGGGAAGCCGGTACTGGCAACATCGTCGAAGCGGTGCGGCACATGCGAACGGTTACCGAAGAAATGAAGCGATTGACGACGTTACCCCCGGAAG
>JAOTSC010000166.1 GCA_030247525.1 bacterium
GATGGTACCAAAATCGCCTTCTCACGCTATGAGTGGGATGGCTACAAACTCGCGTTGCTCGAACAAATCACACCGGTGGATCGAGCGAATATGACATACATTCAGAACTATCCGCAGACGATTCCAAAATCAGCGCCACTCGATACATCATCGACCAAAACCAAGCCGGAGATATACAAACCGACGTTTGAGAAGACTTACTTTCTGCCGCGATTGGCGTGGGATTACGGTAAATTCAAGCCCGGCTTTTATGCTTATACCAGTGACTACATCGAGAAGTTGAATCTCTTTGGTGGATTCGCAATCAATGGTAAAGCCGATTACGATTTATACTTGTCAGCGGATTACCGGCAACTCCCGCCAGTGTTGTTCATGGATTTTTATAACATCGTTCGCCAAGATGATAAACGGTTTGACGATACTTATAAAATTATCGGTCAGCGCGGCTCCGGCGCAACTGCCGAGCCGATTTACGCGACCTATGGCATTAAGTACAAGTTTACGCTGTACGAATTGGATGTCGGTTTTCGCTACAACATCGATGAAAAGACTGTTGCATCGTTGTACACAATAATGTCGCGCTACAATGCTGCACTCGATTTCGACGATGGAACACCAGCGTTTGGCTACACATATTTTAAAGGCAGAAGCTTTGTTGCTTCGATAGTTCAGTCGGCGATTTCCCGCAGCATAACGAATGATATCCATCCTGCCGGTGGCTATCAATTCGGGGTAAAAGTGCAGAAAGCGCAAAACAATTTCATCGAGGGATTCACAGTAAACGCCGAGAAATTAACATTGCAGGAAGTGTACGTCCCCTATAATTATTGGCAGATCGACGCGAGTTTCGATTATTACTACAAATGGTGGCGTGACTTTGTTGTTGCTCCTTCGGCAGTAATCGGTTACATCGACCGGACAGTCGATCCGTTTTTCCATCTCTATGCCGGCGGACTCTACGGAATGCGCGGTTATTCGTTTTATAGTTTGGGTGGTACTCGGACCGCGATTGCGCAACTGAAACAACAGATGCCAATCTGGCGACCCGAAGGAAAGAAGCAATGGTTAGGGTGGATTCATCCCACTGATCTCTATTTTAATCTCTTTGGCGATGTAGGAACAGCATTCCGCGGCGATGTCGAGCATGCGAAATGGGTGCGCGATGCTGGCGCTGAGATTCGGTTTGGCGCGGTATCCGGTTACTCGTTCCCGACGGCAATTTCCTTTGCCGCAGCTCGCGGCTTGGATCGGGTGACAGTAGTCGAAAACAATGTCACTACCGTCTACGATCCTGATTGGCGTTTCTACTTTACAATTTTATTTGGATTTACTCAGCCGCCGACCGGTGCACGAACGCCATCGTCGGTACACAACTTGTCGAAATAATACGAAAAGCGAGGACAACTGTTGCATAGTAGATTTATATGCATTGGTAGTCGTCAAATGGGAGGAATAATGTTTATCCGAAATAACTCAGTATTACTGTTACTGCTTGCGGCAACAGCGTTGTATGCTGCGGAGCCGACTGCACTGCCGACACCCTTGAGCAGTGCGCTATATGAAAATCAAGTGCAAGTTTTGGCACAAATGGAAAGCGGCGCGCCAGCAGGTGATACCACTGTCGCCCCCGCCAATAATCTCAATATGGGGAAAGCAGTCCTTCTCTCAGCGATTCTTCCCGGCGCTGGTCAATTCTATGCCGGACAAAAGTGGAAGGGATATACTTTCATGGGGGTCGAGGTTGCATTGTGGGCGCTCGCGATTTCCTACACCATGCAAGGCAACGACAAAGATGACGAATTCAAGAAATTTGCCGATGCCAATTGGATGCAACTCCAGTATCGTAACAAAGAGTACGAACTGGCAATACTGGGAACACTACCAAATCGACAATCCGGTTTATCAGGAAATCCCTTCCCAGGTACTCGTGTAGAATGGGATAATCTCCCGTGGACTGGTGGTACCGGAACTTTGCACGACCGTTCATGGTGGTTGCCGACCAACTTTACCCATGAACTTCCCGGTGATCGCGATCAGCAGTATTATGAAATGATTGGTAAGTACCTAACCCAGTTCGGCTTTGCTTGGAACGACCAATACGGCGATGATACTACTGGTGCAAGTGTTGGCGTTTGGAATGGCGTTTCTAAGAATGCGGAAAAGTACGCCGACATGCGGTACGACTCGAACCAATTGCTCAAGATGGGCAACAACATGTTTATGATTGTCATGGTCAATCACGTTGCGTCAGCGGTAGAGGCTGCCATGTATGTCAAAAAGCATAATTCCCAAGGCATGGAAACCAGTTTCCGGCTCGAACCGAAAATGTTCGGAAATGAAATGGTTGCGATGCCGACACTACAGATACGATTCTGAGCATGAAACGATTTCTGCAACTTTGTGGTTTGGCAGTGCTGCTGATTAGTTTCAGTAGTGCTGCCGTTGCGCAACCCTTGCCATCGCGTCGTACTGGCGCTCCTCCGGCAGGTTCTGGTGCGTTTTTTAAATCACTGTTAGTTCCAGGTTGGGGACAATGGAAGCAAGGGCGAAAAAGTACGGCGGTAACTTTTTTTACTTCGGAAATCGCGTTGATTGCCACGTCGATTGGAATCGGGGAATATGCTGATTGGCTTGAAGCAGACTATCGTTCGATAGCAGCAGTGTATGGCGGCTTACCGGATGGTCGTTCTCGAGGTCATAACTTCTATGTAGACATGGGAAATTGGAATACGACAGCGGAGTTCAACGAAGCCCGCCAACGCGAACGTGCATTCGAGCGGCAATACCTCGATCCAGCCGACCAGTGGAATTGGAGCGATTCCGATCAACGCATACGATTCAAGAACATCCGTATTAAAGCCGATCGAATGTCCGACGCGGTTAAGTTTGCGGTGGGGGCGATAGTTATTAATCACTTTATCTCGGCGATTGAAGCGTCGCGCTACGACCGTATTCAAGCAAAAGCATTGAAAGTCCCAAAAGTAGGTGTATCGGTACTTCCCAACTCCGATACCCCTGCGATGAAGTTATCTTACAACTGGTAATTTTTTCTGTAGCGCAGACAATCTTGCCTTACCGGTCATTGCGAGAGCGCTTCGCGCCGAAGCAATCCCAGTTGGATAGACAGTAGCGCAGACAATCCTGTCTGCGTTCTTTGTTCCTGTCATTAGAAATTATTCATTGTTCGTAGAAAACACCTGATCCTCGCTATTCATTGTTCTCATGACACGAATTCTGTTAACTGGCGCATCTGGTTTTCTCGGCGGACATATCGTTGTCCGCAAGCCAGTCGATGTTTCACTCGTTGCCCTCTATCGAACCAATCGAACCGATAACGACGAAAATGTTACTTGGATTCCGTGTGACATCCGCGACGTTACCGAGCTTGAATGCATCATTACCGATGTAAAACCACAGGCGATTCTCCACACCGCCGCGTCATCGAAACCCGATGAGTGCGATTCCCAACGCGACACTGCCTATGAGATTAATACGATGGCAACTGGTGAGTTAGCTCGGCTTGCATGTAAGTATCAGGCAAAATTGGTTTACCTCTCGACTGACATGGTCTACGATGGCGAAGCAGCGCCCTACACGGAGATGAGCTCGCCGAAACCGTTGCAATGGTACGGTGAAACCAAACTGCAAGGGGAACGGTTAGTAATGGCGGCGTCGCCGCAAAATCTAATCATCCGTTCCTCAGTCATGTTCGGCAGCCGAGCGTTGTTTGGCGACTCCTTCTCGACCGGGTTACTGGAGCGGTTACGGTTACAAATCCCTTCGCCAGTATTCACCGACCAGATTCGCAGTACCGTATCAGTCAAGTGGATTGCCGACCGGTTATATGAGGTAGCACGTTCACCGGTCGCCGGTAAGCTCCAACTCGGAGGAGTGGAGGGAGTGAGCCGGGCGGAGTTTGCCTATCAGCTTGCAAACCATTTCGGCTACTCTACCGAATGCTTACGCCCTTGTTCGTATAAATCGATTTCTGCGGCACCGCGACCCCGCGATTTGACATTTGATCTAACGAAAGCCAAGCAGATACTTTCACAACCTCCGCTTTCTTTGCCTGAAGCGCTTACTTTCGAGTGGAACCAGAATTCAACGCGGTGTTAATGAAAAATCGCAGTCGCAGAAAAGAGTTTTTTCCCCCCCGATTCTTTTGTATGTTGGAACCTGAACCATTCGAAACGATCCACTATGTCACACTTAGATAATCGACAACCGTTCCTCGCCCTTGCCGGAAACATCGGCGTGGGTAAAACCACGATGACCAATTTGCTCTCGGCGAAGCTCGGATGGGAGCCTTGGTTCGAGCCGGTCATCAATAACCCCTATCTCGATGATTTCTACTCCGATATGGAACGGTGGAGTTTTCATCTTCAAATATATTTTCTATCGAAGCGATTTGAAGCGCAACGGAAAATCCTCGAGAGTCCACGGCCATCCATCCAAGACCGGACAATTTATGAGGATGTCGAGATTTTCGCTCGAACGTTGCATAAGCAACGCTTTATGACGGATCGCGAGTTTGATAACTATTCTTCCCTTTTTGAATGCATGATGGAGTACCTCCGCCCACCGGACGCCATTGTTTATTTGCGGGCTCCTGTCAAAGTGTTGATGGATCGTATTCAATCAAGGGGTCGCGAATCCGAGAAGACTATTCGCATTGAATACTTGACCGAGCTAAACGATGCCTACGATTCATGGATCGACCGGGCTCGAGCGCTAACGCATGTATTGGTGTTCGAGACCGCAGAAATCGATAACGAAGGTGCTGAAGCCTTATCCGACCGGATTATTGCCACCGTGCGCGCCAGCAGCCAACTATCGTTTCTACCAATAGCTTGAAGCGCACTGTTTTCCTTAGTACCTTATTCACAGCGCGTAAAGGCGCTGTTGAAAATTTTCTCCACGCCATATCTGCGCCCGGCTCATCTTATCATCTGTTTTAGTTTGAGTTTATCATGTCAGAACTACCGTTTCGAATTCTCCAGATCGATCACATCGGTATCGCAACTTCGTCGAAAGACCCCTTAGCGAAATTCTTTGCCACGTTGGGCATTCCGAATCTCGGTTCCGAAACCATCGCTGATCAGCATGTCGTTACTGAAATGCATGATGTATCATCTATTCATTTGGAAGTGTTAAACGCGACCGATGAAGAATCACCGATTGCCAAGTTTATAGCGAAAAAAGGGGAAGGATTCCACCACTTGGCATTTCGAGTCGACAATTTGGAAGCGGCATTGGCATACCTTTCCAGTCAAGGCATTCAACTGATTGACACCAAGCCGCGCAAGGGCGCTGGTGGAAAACTAATCGCATTTCTCCACCCGAAATCTACCGGCGGCATTCTCGTGGAATTATCGCAAATCGATCACGCATGAAGTGAATCACAACCGAAGATTCGCTTCGGTGACAACAATCGAAACCACGTATTAATTTGGTTTCCGTTTACGACCGACACCCGCAATTGAGGACGCAATGAGTTCGCATATCAATCCGAAGTGGAGTTTTCCCACTCTCGCCGTTCATGGTTTTGGCGGCACCGATCCCAGAACTGGCGCAGTCGCCCAACCTATCTACCAAACCTCGACTTTTGCTTTCCGCGATACCGACCATGGCGCAGCTCTCTTTGCCGGGACTGAAACCGGATTTATCTACAGTCGGATCAGCAACCCCACCGTACAAGCGTTGGAACAAGAACTGGCGTTTCTGGAGCAGGGAGAAGTCGCGGCTTGCTTCGGCAGCGGTATGGCGGCTATCAGCGCGATTCTCTTTGCCTTCTGCAAGAGTGGCGATAACTATGTAGTAACAAGTCCGGTCTATGGCGGTACCCATGGTCTTGGACTGAAAGTGATGCCCCGCTTTGCCATTGAACCCCGCGAGCGTCCCTGTAACGATTTAGCTGCAGTTGAAGCGGCAATCGACGACCGTACTCGCATACTCTTGGTGGAAACTCCGGCCAATCCAACGATTCGGTTAGTCGATATCGAAGCGTGTGTTCAGATCGCAAAACGCCACAATATCCTACTTGTGGTCGACAATACTTTCGCTACGCCATACTTGCAGCAACCACTTGTGATGGGTGCCGACATTGTAATGCATTCCGCAACCAAGTACATCGGTGGTCATGGTGATGTTGTTGCCGGGATTGTCGTAACCTCGAAAGCGTTGATGGAAGAGATTCGAGTAATCGAGCACGAAGTCGGTGGCATTATGTCCCCCTTTAGTGCGTATTTATTACTGCGGGGTTTGAAAACCTTAGCGGTGCGAATGGATCGCCATTGCGAGAATGCCCAAAAAGTAGCCCAGTATCTTGCTTTCCATCCCAAAGTTGCCGAAGTTTGGTATCCCGGTTTGACGACTCACCCCGAGCATGCCTTGGCGAAAAAGCAAATGTTGAAATTTGGCGGGATGGTCTCTTTTGTTTTGAAAGGGGGGCGCGATGCAGGGAAAACCGTCCTCGATAATGTTATCTTAGCGACAAATGCTGTCTCTTTGGGCGATTGTGATACTTTGATTGTTCATCCCGCATCCACAACCCATAGTAGCTACACAGAAGACGAGTTAAAAGTTGCCGGCTTGGATGTTGGTTTAGTTAGATTGTCGGTAGGTATTGAATCGTATCAGGATATCATCGACGATTTAGGACAAGCGCTACAAAAAGTGTAACCACAGAAGGGGGTATTCATGGATGTGCGCGGACTACTCGAAGGCGCTCGCCTGCTGAAGGGAATGAGCGAATCGCAAATTACTGCGATTGGAAATTTGGCGCAAAAAGTACACTTTTCCCGTGGGGAAAAAATAATCCTCGAAGACGGCAGAGACCGTGATTTCTACATCGTCGCCGAGGGAAAAGTATCGATAACGCTCTTTGTACCCGGTTCATTGGATCGAATGGAGTCGATTATTAGCCTTCGTGCCGGTCAAATCTTTGGGGAGTTTGCTGTAATCGATGGCGCGCCTCGTTCTGCGTCGGTACAGGCAGATACTGAAGTAGCAGTCTTCCGGTTTCATGCGGAGGATGTCATTAAATTATGCGAAACCGATTTTGAGTTCGGCTATCGTTTAATGCATAATCTCGGAGCGATACTCGCTTCTCGCATTCGCGATACGACCCTGTTGGTACGCAACAATATTATCTGGTGATGTAAACATGAATGGAAAGAAACGGGCAGGAGCGGAAGACACTCCTGCCCGTTCGCATACCGGTTCACCGGAAGTGTCGTTGGAAGAGA
>JAOTSC010000167.1 GCA_030247525.1 bacterium
AGAATTCCGAGGCGCAGTGTATTGTTTCGCGTAATTAAAATCGGCTTACTTATCATCATGGGAACTCCTCCCTTGCTGTAGCGTGGATTGGATGCTACTTTTCATCGACTTAACAACTGAGAGTAGTAATGAAACTTCAAAATTACAAGAGTAAAACGTTGCGAAGTGCGTTTCATAGCAAGTCACTGTTCCTGATTGGAATAGGAATTGCCTTAAGCTTTGTTAGCGAATCGTTGGCGAAACCCCCACGGGTTCCGGTATACGAATCCGCTGTTCCCACGGTGTATCAAAACAGCTCGTGGGTAAATCCCACAACTGGTCTAATGCTTTTTACTACGCTAACCGAGGAGTTGCCGACAATCCCTCCCATAAAGCGCGAAGAGTATATTCGTGATTATCTGGGTCAAAATTACGGAAAATGGGGGTTATCAAGTTTACCGGAAATTCAGTTGATACTCCGGCAAAATACTCCCGGTGGTGAAGTCCTCCGATTCTATCAAACAACGGCTGGTGTAGTTTCTCAAGAGAACGATCTAGTTGCCCAATTCAATCCAAACGGTCAACTCCATTCGCTTCACCAATCGCTTCACGCAAAGTTATCGCTGAAATCGGGGATACCATTGATCAGTGAGCAAAACGCGATAACCATAGCACAGACTGCAATGCAAACATCGGGTGAGAACTATCCTCCCGTAGTAAAAATGCAGGCGTGGTTATCACCTACCGAGACTTCTCACCTCATTTATCGAGTTACACTGACTCCAACTACTCCCAATGGTGAATGGGAAGCGTTAATCGATGCGAGTAGTGGAGAGGTGTTGCGGACGCAGGAAACATCCCGCTACATCGATGGCAGTGGTTACACCTTTGATCCCGATCCCTTGACGACTGGACAAGCAACTTATGGCAGTACAGGCTATGTCGATGGCAACGATGCCGATACCCAACAACTAACGGCGCAACGACGTTTGCGAGTCCTGCGGGAGATCACTTTAAACAGCGGAACCTATCGATTAACGGGACCTTGGGTTTCGATAACGAATTTTGAAGCGCCGAATACTGCGCCGGTCACTGCGACCCATCCCGATTCGTTCCGCTACACCCGCAGTCCATCCGGCTTTGAGGATGTACATGTCTATGCGCATATCGATTCCGCGCAACGTTGGATTCAATATCTCGGTTTCAACAACATTCAACATACATCGATGCAAATCGATCCCCACGGTTTAAACGGTGACGACAATTCATATTTTCTACCGTCAAGTAACCGTATTGCCTACGGAGAAGGTGGTGTCGACGATGCCGAAGATGTTGATGTGGTTTGGCATGAGTACGGGCACTCGATTCAGTATTCGCAAGTTTCGAATTGGGGTGGTGGTGAAGCTGGTTCATTAGGCGAAGGATTTGGTGACTATTGGGCAGGTAGTTACTCGGCTTCCATCTCTTCTTTCCGGAGGGAATGGGTCTACAATTGGGATGGCCACAATACGTACTGGGATGGGCGTGTACTGAATTCAACGATGGTGTATCCGGCAAACATGGGTGGTTCCATTCACGAAAATGGACAGATATGGTCGCGTGCTTTAATGGACATCTGGGATTCCTGCGGGCGTGAAGTCACCGATAAAATCGTACTTCAAGGACAGTTTGCTGTAGGATATGGCGTCACCTATCCAACCCTTGCGAATGCGATTTTGAATGCCGATTTAACCTTGTATCAAGGCGTCCACATCTCGGCGGCTTACAACTGTTTTCATGCCCGCGGAATTTTATCGCAAATGCCGAACATCGCTTCGGTTGTGGGTGCCGTGACTTCTCAAGTAACTGGTGCAATCGCAGGGGTTGTAGTAAACTTGAATGGTTCACCGCGAGATACAACCGACAGCCAAGGGCGCTACTCGATAGCTGGTTTGAGTTTCTCGCAGTATCAGATTTCATTTAATCACCCCAGCTACAATTTGTATTCGACAACATTTACAGTTTCGCAACCAGGTGCTACGACGATTAATGCCGTCCTCAATCGTCCGATTTATTCGGTCGATCACGACTCGTTGTTTATTCAAATTGGGGAAAGCGATACGACGTTAGTCCGTTCTCCGGCATTTACAATTACCAATACTGGAGATGGAAACGGGAGTTATTCGTTTCAAGCGTTTTCGGGTACTGGCGGATCATCGAACAGCTGGGTTTATACCCGTGAACTCGATGTCGGAACGATTACAGGAGATACTCGTTTACATGGGGTCGAAATCGTCGGTAATGAAATTATTCTATCGGGTTCAAATAATACCAGTGAACCTAATTACTTCTACCGGGTATCCCGTAGCGGTTCCCTGTTGGGTTCAATCCAACAACGTTCGGTAACAACCAACGGAGTTCGTGATCTGGCAGCATCTGGAGGTTATCTGTTTGGCGGTGAGAACGATACAATTTGGCGTTGGAATGCCGATTTGTCGGGTGAGCAGTTTGTTTGTCGTACGATTCTCAATCCACCCCGTGGAATTGCCGTGCAGCGAAACGCTAACAACGAACCAGTGATATGGATTTGCGACAACACGCAACCTGCTCGCAAGTTTGCCGCCGATGGTTCGTTACTCTCATCTGCAACGAATACCTATTACATATCGGGTGTCGCTGCGATGCCGAATGAAGGGGGAAAGGTATGGTTTGTTTCTTGCGACAACAGTTACAGCCAACTTTGGATTAACACATTAAATGAAGCCGGGACAGCTGTTGTTCGATTAACACAACTGGATTTGCCTGTCGGATACCGTTCGGCTGGCGCCTGTTACACATTAGATGAATGGGGTGACCTTGGGCAAATTGCCATCCTTTTTACTTCGAGTTCTCCATCACGAGCGATTCTGCGATTTTATAACATCCCAACCGATGTTAACTATGTTTCGATTACCTCTTCACGATCGGGTACGTTAGCTCCGACAGCATCAATACCAGTGAATCTTTCTCTTCGTCTCGATCCCAATCGACAACGCTTCACTTTTAATATCCAACAAACGAACAGCCCTGCCGCGTCTTTATTGACAACTGTTGTTATACAGCGCGCAACTGAAGCATCCGAGCACTCAGCGGTTCTTCCCGAAATATTTGATGTATCACCGGTATACCCGAATCCGTTCAACCATACGGCGAAAGTCATGGTATCAATGCCTGAGGCGGGTTATCTTCAGTTATCGCTTTATAACTTACTCGGTCAATCGGTTTTGAATCGAAACACACACTTGCCAGCAGGAGTTCAGCTGTTGCAGGTGGATCTTTCCGATTTTCCCACCGGCACTTACTTCTCGAAGATTACGTATCGGAACAACGTAACGACGCAACGTTGGGTGTTATTGAAATGAACCAGAATTCGGTAGCGATGCGAGGACCCACACCACCGGAACGATTAGTCGGACCGGATTGGAACGATGGAGAGGCGGGGGAAGATGGACAGCTTTTTCTTTCGATTCCTTTGTCCGGTCTTCGTATCGATACAGTTTTGCATTGTGATTTGTATGTAAAAAGCGGCGTTCACCGCTTCGTCAAGTACCGGGATCAAGGCGAGCCGATCACAAATCCGGTTATCGTTCGGTTACGCGAGTTTAACCATGAGTTTCTATACATCCCATTATCGAAACGGGATGAATTCAATCGATACATCGAACAAGTTTTGCCGGATATCGTCCGTGACCCAAATGTGGCAGTGGAACACAAAGCCAAGTTGGTGTTTCACACCATCGGATCGATCATCCAAAATGTCATGCAGTCACCAAGCAGTGCGTTTCTATCTCGGGCTGAGGCAGTTGTCGATCCGTACATCGAATTGATTACTTCGGGTCCGGAGGCAATTAGTTCGTTGTTAACATTGGTGAGTTATGACTACTATACCTACACCCATTCGGTACAAGTTGGTGTTTTTTCTGCAGCGCTTGCTTCACGTCTAAAGATTAACTCGCACAAAGACATGAGAAATCTCGCCTTAGCTTCACTGTTTCATGATATTGGCAAAACGTTTATTCCCAATGAAATATTGATGAAACCTCGCTCGTTATCGCGTGATGAGTTTGCGACCGTTCGTGAGCATCCTGCCCTTGGCGCAAACATCGTGCTACATGAACGAGGCAACTTGGATGAAGTATCGCTTATCGTTCGTCAACACCATGAACGACTCGATGGTTCTGGTTATCCCGATGGCGCAAAAACGGAGAGAATCCATCCACTATCGAAAATCATCACGATAGCCGACATGTACGATGCCCTCACGTCGCGGCGGGTGTATCGTGGTGGCTACTCACCCGTGCAAGCATTGCGAATGGTATCCGAACACGCCGGCGAATGGATCGATGAAACGGTTTTCCGGGAATTTGTGAAACTGCTTGGCACGATAGGTCCCGCCTGATATGCCTCCACCTATTGGCGATGTCGATCTGTACAAAGTATTAGGTGTTTCTCCCGATGCGACTTCGGAGCAAGTGCGTTCGGCGTACCGGAGGTTAGCGAAAAAGTATCATCCCGATGCCAATCCCAACGATGCAACTGCGGAAGAGCGTTTCAAACAGTTAGCGGATGCCTACCGCATCCTAAGCGATTCCCGGTCACGGCTCGAATTTCATGAAGCATATTTAGCACGGGCGCGGGCAGGCTTCAACAAGGTACAGCATAACGCATACGTCGCCTGGCAAGAATTCTATAAACAAGGTGGTAAACGCAAGACCGCACCGAAAAAAGGGGCGGATATTGTAGTTACGATTCTGGTCACATTAGAAGACATCGCAAACGGCGGCACCCGCACAATCAAACTAAAAAAGCAGGGAGCGTGCCGGATATGTGGTGCAACAGGTATCAAACCCGGGTTTGGTAAAGTTATCTGCCCGGTGTGCAACGGTGTTGGCGATCTCCCCGAACCGGGTGGTCATGGCCTGCGATTCATCACCTGTATGAACTGTCAGGGTGAAGGAACGATTGTTAAGGAACGCTGTTTGCATTGTAATGGCACTGGTCGGGAATGGCTCGAACACAACATAGTTCTTCAGATTCCGCAAGGATTACCTACCACCGATCCGGTTGTCCGCAAAGGACAGGGACACATGTCCCCCAACTCGAATACACCAGGTGATTTGTTGCTAAAGTTTATCGAAGCACCCCATCGCTATTTTCTCCGAAATGGTGGCAATCTTGCCTACGATTTGGTATTGACGCCAGAATTGTTTTTTCTCGGAGGAGATGCCAGAATTCCCACACTTGGCGAACCGATTTATCTGCGCATCCCTGCCGGTATTGCCGATGGCAAAACCCTGAAGATAAACCTAAAAGGGTTGCCCGGTCTAAATGGCGGAAAAGCCGGCGACTTATTTGTTACAGTTCGACATCGCTGGCCTGCTACGATCACACCGGAGACTAAAGAGCTACTTCTACAATTGACCAATCGCCCCGACTTCCGGTTGTGGATGGATGAGCAGAGTTTCTGTGTCCGGTCTGGTTACGTAGAATCACCACAGGAACCAATTCAGGAAACTGTATCTAATTACAACGATCCTTTGACAAAATGATTTGGATTGATGGACACAATGTATTGCGAACGGTTCCTGAACTATTCGAGTTGTACCGGAAGAATCACGTGACTGCAATGCAACGATTACTTGGTCGTGCGAACCGGGAGCGGGCGGCGGTTGTAGTCTTCGATGGAAAACCAGTACAGGAACTTGTGCCGGGGCAAGTGAAAGTTGTCTTTGTCGACGATCCATCGAATAAGTATGAACGAGCGGATCGCTACATTTTACTCGCTTCAAAGAATGACCCAGATGTAACGGTTGTTACCTTCGATCTGGAATTGCTGAGAATCATTCGAGAGCGACGCGGGAAAACGATCTCACCAATCAAGTGGTTTCACGCTCCAGAAAAGAAACTGTCCAAGTCCTTAACTAAAAGGACACAATCTTCCCCAGCAAACGACAAAACGAATCCACCCATATCAGCGTCAGAGTATCTTCAACTCCTTCGTAACCGCACAGCTGAAGAAGAGTAGTATTTACGACACAAAATTCAAAGTGCAGGAAATTAATTACTTAGGTTTTCGCAGTAATAGAATGGCGTAACTGGTGAAGAGTGGTAGTGGGTGTTTTACTAACCACTCCGATTTCCACTCATGGAGTTGTCGGAGCATTGGTAGTTTCAGGTAGTATACCTGATGTCCGTAGTACCCCCGATATTCTTCGATCCGATAACCGATGTTTTGTAATCTTGTTATTTGCTTTGATATCGGCCCGCGACACCAATGATAATATGCAGGAAACTTCGTGTGGGAATGTTGCTCCCGGTGAAGAACAGCATCTAAAATTCGCTTGGCAAGTCGCTCCGGAGTGAATTTGTTTACGAGAAATGGTAGAGTGTAAAGTGTTGGAAACAAGTGTAGAGCTACTCCGCCTGGAGTAAGGGTTTTGAAAACATTCCGATGAAACTGCATGGCATCGCTTACATGTTCTGCTAACATCATACTGAAAACGAAATCATAAGAGTGTTCTAACTGCAAATCACTTGAACAGATATCGGCACATATCTTATCGTAACCGGATGGTGCTTTCTCCAGTTCCGTTCGCTCGATGTCAAGCAAGGAATAGGATAATGAGTACTTCTTGACATCAGGAGGATCGATTGCCGGATTGCACCCCCCACCAATATCCAATACAGTATGGATCTCTGGTGAGGAGGCAATCTCGTGCAATTTGCTCTCAAAGTCGCGAAAAACAGTGGCAGATGATCGATAAGTGATCATTTGTTTAGTGGCGATTCCGTTAGACTACAATATTGAGTTACCGTAACCACAGCTCGATCTCATCCGGTTTCGGAATTCTTCCAGTCGAGACAATTTTCCCATCGATTGCTACACCGGGTGTAGCGAGAACACCCCGTTTCGCCATTTCTGCTATATCAGTAATCTTCCCGAATTGAAAATCGGTGTCGCGTTGCAGACCGAGTTCGGTTGCTGTCTTTAAAATCACTTCAACAGTGCGTTCGCAACGGGCACAGCCGGAGCCAAATACTTCGATTTTCTTCATAAGAATCCCTCGACTGGATGAACTGTTCGAATAGAAATGATACGATTGTTATCGCTTGTACGCTTCGATAATGCAGCTCACAACTTGAAATTCATTAGTACCGCCCCATTCGTAAGGGGTTTCCCGCACGATTGCGACATCGCTTAGTCCAGCTTCGCGCATCGTGTTAAGATAT
>JAOTSC010000168.1 GCA_030247525.1 bacterium
AGTTTTGGTGCGCATAAGTTTTATTTTGGCAATCCCGGTTTAGGCGTTTTGTACCTGCTGTTTTTCTGGACCGCCATACCAGCCATCATCGGAATTATTGAAGGGATTATCATATTGACGATGTCCCAAGCCGACTTCGATGCGAAATTCGGTCGCATTTGAAACGCATCAACATAGCAGGCACGTTGAATACAATAGAAAAGGGCGAATGAAAATCATTCGCCCTTTTTCTATCCGCTTAATGTGAATGTTATTGGATCATCGACTTACGATAAGTGATGAAACCGCGCGTTCCTTGATCGTTCATATAGCTGTCAAACGAGAGCTTCCAGATATGGCTGCTTTGCTTCACTAACAGCGTTTTGTCCCATGCTGGCATCGCATGCGTCGATGAGTTGTAATTGAACAACCAACCGGTATAGAGTGTGTCGCTGTCGGTATGCCACATTGTTCCAGTCGGAACCGACGTAACGTTATCGAACGTCGCATTGACCCAAGAAGCTTCCACCCCGGCAGTTTTATTCAAACGACCGTAGGGGAACATCACATTTCCGATGCCGCCGGAACCGGTATTGTACCACGAAGTGACCATCGCGAATTGCCAGGTATTGCTGGTAACTTCGCCAAAGCCGAACCGGTAGTACTTGAGCGTACCAGCCACCGCGCCGGAGATGCTATCGGACATCGCAGTGCGCCAGTACACTCGGCCGCCGGAAACGCTGTCGGAATACGCATAGTTAAAGCGAACAGTACCTGCACCGTAATTGATTACGTGGAGTTTTACCCACTTGTAGGCATCGAATTGTAAAACATACGATACGGAGTCATATCCGGTGATTGCGTGTGTAATTGGATTGTAACTTGCCCACGTATCGCCAATACCGTAAGTAGAATCGTTTACATCAGAACGCCATGTCCAACCGGTGGTGTCGTGGTTAGTCAGCGTCATTGCGGCGGCTAACTGTGCGACCGTATAGCCCTTACTACCGGAGATTCCCCCATTCACCCGAAATGACGGCAACTGACCGGATGCGGAACGCATAAAGGCGATATCCCAAACCGAGGCGGAGTCGCCGGTTTCCAAATTGAGATAGACTGGCGCGTCTTTGATGTTTTTCGTGTACAATGAATTGGCAGGCGTTGGTGTGATTGGATCGTCGTCGTCTGTTTGGCAACCGCTCAAGGCAATCGCTACCATCAACCCAGCCAGTAAGGCTAACCTTACGAGTTTCATTCTTTCCTCCCTGTTTCCCCAAAGCCGTTGAAACTATTCCATTTCGCCGGCATGAATGATGCAACAAAGGGTTGCATCGAAATCCGTAGGACAGACCAAAGAAAAGTCTGTCCAATTCTCAAGTGTCGTCCAAATCCGGGCCTGATGAATCAAGCCCCTACAAAAGGGTGACCCAGAGGGTTTGCCCTTACTTTGCGAAGTTGTAATTCAGTGCGATAAAGACCTTTTTCCCGATGTAGGGGCCATAAAGGTCGTTGGTTTCGTCCAGCAGGTTAGTCCCCCCTGCAGTGACAGCAAATTCTTTCCAGTTGTTCATAAGTAGTGCGCCATTGAGTGTTATGGTCGCATCAAAAATCGGTTTCGTTGAGAATTTCTCGAATTCGTTGGTATAGTCGCCAAGCAATAAGTCAAAGCGTTGGACATACCGTTCGGAAACTCGCGCCCGTAGCGATCCAGTAATCCGGTTGGTTAACGCTTTTCCTTCGATCCGGACATTACCGCTGTGCCGGGGGTGGGGCAGGAAGTTTTCACTCTCCCGGTCGTACGATTCCATCCATTGATAGCCGGCGGAGGCTGAGAGATACTGTGACATATACCATTTCCATGTCGTCTCAAATCCGCGGGAATAACTCGAACCGATATTACGGTAACTAAGGATACTGGGACGTACCGAGTAATCGTCGATTTGATCACGGAAGTCATTCCAGAAACCATTCACAGTCCACAACAATTTTCGCTTGTACAACATCTCATAACCGAGATTGTATCCAACCGATGTCTCCGGTTTCAAATCGGGGTTGCCGTACGCTTCGTATCCGACTGCCGGATGCGGGAACGTGAGATACAGTTCCACCCAACTTGGTGCCCGGAATCCTCTGCCGACACTACCGCGAATTTTTAGCCAATCACTCGGTGTATACATCGCAGAAATTTTCGGAGAGAAAAAATCGCCAAAGGTTTCATTACGGTCGAAGCGGGCGCCAACGATTGTTGTTAGCTCCTCAGCCCATCTTCGTTCGGATTGGGCGAACACTGACCACTGAAAAACTTCCTGTCCTTTTCCCCAACTGATGCGGGCAGCGCTGTAGGTCGATTTTTGCGCCGCGACTCCGAAATTCGCTTCGTACCCGGCGCTGAATTGCCGCCAATAATCGAATTCCGCCGAAGAGGTTGTTTCGTTTGTTTCGTTGGATTGGGTTTCATCGTGGTATCCGCTGCGCCGTACATATACGTCGTACTTCCGGTCGTACTTCGAATAGCGAATTTTGAATGCACCTTCTGCCCACGGTCGGTACCGAAATTTTATCGAGGGGCGAAAATCGGTGCGAACCAATTTGGTGACATAACGTAAATCGGGATTGCGCGATTCTTCTTTGTTATCGGTGTAGTTCGCATTCACTTCCCCTTTAATCCGGTCGTCATCGGAGAAGTAGCGGAATTTTCCACCCACATCATACCGGTCGTTTGCAATTAACGTGATGTAATCGCGGCGTTGGGTTTTCCCCTCATGCAGTGAAGAACCGTTTAATAACAGCGACCAGTTTGCCTGTTTTGTTCCATAAGAAGTGGCGAACTCATACATATCGTTGCTGCCACTTTTCGCTTCCGCGGCAAGCTCAATTGGTTTCTGCGCCGTCTTAGTAATCACATTGATTACACCACTCATCGCTTCGCTGCCATAGAGCGAGCTGCCGGGACCTTTCACAATTTCGATCCGGTCGATCCGATTGGTTGCGAGTGAGTTTAACTCGGTACGGTCGTCGAATTTTCCAACCACTGGTTCGCCATCGATTAACACCAAGAGATACTTCGGATCGGAACCCTGAATTTCCGCCGATTGTCCGCCAACACGCCCGGGTCGTAAATCGATACCTAAGCGATCCGAGATTGCACCGGCAACATCGACGGCGCCGCTCTCCTGAATCTCTTTTCCAGTTAGGACCATTGTCGGAACGGCGACTTCCTGATAAATGCGTTCGGTCTTAGTGGCAGTGACAACGATCTGATCGAGCTGTAAATAATTCCGGCGGGTATGAAGCCGCACATCAACCGCATTGCGATTGGTGACATCAACTCCGATGACCGATGACTCGAAACCAACGCAACTCGCCCTCAAGCGATAGCGACCCGGTTCGAGATTCGTTAGGGTGAACTTTCCATTTTCATCGGCAACCACACCGAGTTTGGTGCCGAGGATTTGCACCGAAGCATGGGGGAGAGCATCCTGTTCTTCGCCGGTGACGGTGCCGGAGATGGTGCGCGGAGTCGCGTAGAGAATCGTTGCACCGAGAATAAATGCAAGCGATATCGTGAGTAAACGAGTATGATGTATCACAAGTGGCAAGCCGAAGCGAATAAATGTTTCGCAAAACCCCAAAAACAGAGGACGTAACTAATTCATTTCAAGTGGTTAATATACCATACTTCATCAAGTAACGCAATGCCCGGAAAACTGTTTTATCCTAACCACTTAATAAATCACAAATTATGGTTTGTATTGCTTATTTACGCATATCTATGGATATAATTTAATATCGTTTGTATGTTTTAGTTCATTAGTAGTTTCCTCCGATGAAAGAAATTATTCGTTCGGTTACCGATGAATGAATGTTTTTTTATTGTTGAATTCTATACAGTTAGTGATTGAATCATATCGACAATACTTTTAAACTCGACTTTCAAGGTCCTATTCTATCTGTTATCTTATTGGCAACATTCTCTTGTTGTTTCTCAATTCAATAGTGAGGAATTGCATGACATCTATCGTCCTCCAAACCACCAATCTCGTCAAACGCTTCGGAGAAGTTACCGCTGTCGATGGATTATCGCTCGCTGTGCAGGAAGGTGAAGTGTTTGGATTTCTCGGTCCGAATGGCGCTGGAAAAACTACTTCGATCTCGATGATGTGCGGCTTGCTCGCGCCTGATTCCGGAACAGTGACCATTCGCGGCACTGCGATTCATAACGGCGACGATGTTCGCACCAAAGTTGGTGTATGTCCCCAATCGATTGTCATTTGGCCATTCCTCACCTGTATCGAACAACTCATTTTCATCGGTGAGATGTATGGATTATCGGCTACCGTTGCAAAAGCCCATGGTGAGATTTTACTTGAGACGCTCGGACTCTCTGAAAAGCGTAATAAATTAGCGAAGACCCTCTCCGGCGGGATGCAGCGACGGCTTAATCTACTACTTGCTTTAGTACACGATCCCGAACTGGTTGTATTGGATGAACCGGAAGCGGGACTCGATCCCCAGAGCCGGGTATTAGTACGAGAGTATATCCATTCGCTCGCCCGCAAAAAAACCATCATTCTCACCACTCATAACATGGATGAAGCGGAACGGGTTGCTGACCGGGTCGCAATCATCGATCACGGAAAATTGTTGGCAATGGACACCCCCGAACAGTTGAAACGACAATACGGGAAAGGCGATATCCTTGAACTCGATTGGATGTTTTTGAGCGAAGAACAACAAACAGCTATACGCAATGTCTTTGATGGAAAATTCTCGTTCGTGAGTCTCACCGGAAATCGTTTGGAAGTGCAGGAGCGCGACATCGCAACGAAGCTTCCGGCGATCTTGGAAGTCGCTTCTCATAATGGCGGTGCACCATCGCGAATCCAGTTGCGCGAAAATTCTCTTGAGGATGTATTCATCGCGATGACAGGAAGGGGGCTCCGCGAATGAAAATGTTATCGATTGCGAAGAAAGCGATTCGCGAACAACTTCGCCGCCCGGTGATTCTCATTTTAGTAATTATGACAGCGCCGTTGTTTGTGGGACTATATAAAGCAATGTCGGTCGCATGGACGATTACTTATGATGTTGGTATCGTTAATCTCGATAACGGAAACATCACCATCGATGGGCAACCCATGAACGGCGGCGCGGCAGCCATCGCGGCGTTACAGGCGGCGGCGAAAAGCGATAGTTCGCTTCATCTGAATATAGTTCCGGTTGCATCGCGGGAAGCTGGCATTCAAAAATTACAGGGAAGAAAACTCACTGCGCTGTTAACTTTTCCGGCGAATTTTTCCGAGCGAATCAATGAGCATCGTAATGGCGTCGCGCAACAGGCAGTACCCATCGAATTGAGTGGTGATCTCACCTATCAGAATTATCTCATTGCGACGGTTCTTGCGGGCACAATTGTCGATAAATTTGTTCAATACGCTACCGCCAAACCAAGTTTACTCGAGTGGCGTGAACAACCACTCGGCAATACTAACACTCGCACCGATTTTGAATTGTATGTCCCCGGTTTGCTCATCATGTCGGTCTCGATGTTGATTTTTCAAGCAGCAATGTTAGTAGCTCGAGAAATTGAACAAGGGACACTCCGGCGGTTACGGCTCTCACGGATGTCGGCGTTTCATTTTCTGGGTGGAATAACCTTGACCCAGCTTTTGCTCGGAGCCTTGGAAGTGGCGTTGACATTATATTTTGCGGTGCTATTGGGATTCCGGACGCAAGGTTCAGTACCACTCGCGATTGCGATTGGAACAATCACAGCATTGTCGACAATCGGGGTGGGACTCATCGTCGCTTGTTTCTCGAAAACCGAGACTGATGCCTTCATATTGGCAAATTTTCCCCTTTTCCTGATGATGTTCTTTACCGGAGCAATGTTCCCACTTCCGAAAGCGGCTCTCATCACAATCGCCGGGTATCCGATTGGTTTCACCGACCTCTTACCACAAACCCATGGTGTTATCGCATTGAACAAAGTGTTCAATCTTGGTTTGTCGTTCGAAAATGTACTCCCGGAGTTTATTGCGATTACCGTACTGGCATTGCTCTACTTTTTTGTTGGCGTCGGGATTTTCCAACGGAGGCAGTTGCGGGGGTAGGAAGAATTTCGATTCTCGAACCGTATAGTCGCTATCCGTTTCATTTCCTTTCAGATTTGTTTACTTTGCGCCCTTACAACGGAAAGGAAACACTACGATGCAACGGATAATTACCGCAATTATTTGTTTTTCATTACTGTCACCGATGGTATGGGCGCAGCATGGCACACCGGCTTCGACATCAACTTCGATCAAGGCTTTCGAGAAGGCGACCTATCCTGCACCCCAACTATTACCGGGTGAGGATAAGCATTTATCGAATCTCCGACAATTGACTTTCGGCGGGGAAAATGCCGAGGCGTACTGGTCCCCCGATGGTAAGGAAATCATTTTCCAATCGACTCAGCCGCCCTTTTCCTGCGATCAAGTCTTTACCATGCCCGCCGATGGCAGTGCCGAACCGAAGTTGGTTTCCACCGGGAAAGGGCGTTGCACCTGTTCCTACTTTATTCCGAAATCCGACCGGTTACTCTATGCTTCAACCCACGAAGCGAGTGCCGACTGCCCGACTCCCCCACCAAGAGGCAAAGAATACACCTGGATGTTGTATCCGGGATATGACATTTTCTCGGCGAATCGCGACGGTTCCGATCCTGTAAATCTGACGAAGCAGACCGGCTACGATGCTGAAGCGATTGTTAGTGAAAATGGGCAAGTTGTTATTTTTACGAGCCTTCGTGACGGCGATGTCGATATCTACCGGATGAACCTCGACGGTTCTAATGTCCAGCGCCTCACTGACCGGAAAGGATACGATGGCGGCCCCTGGTGGTCACCGAATGGCAGGAAAATCGTTTGGCGGGCTGAGTATCCTCAAAATGCTGCCGACAGTGCCCGTTGGGATTCGTTGTTAGTACAAAATATCGTGCGGCCAAGAAAATTAGAGCTCTGGATTATGAATGCTGATGGCTCAGAGAAACGGCAATTGACCAATCTGAGCGGCTCGACGTTTGCTCCGGTTTGGATGCGGGATAATCGCCACATCCTTTTTGTATCAAATTTGGATGATCCAAGTGGGCGTAATTTTGAGCTTTACCAAATTGACACCAAAAATCCCGACAAAACCGAACGAATTACCATATTCGACGG
>JAOTSC010000169.1 GCA_030247525.1 bacterium
ATGTATGGTATGGTCGAAGCGCAGTTCCACGGGTTCTATGAAAAAGCGCTCCGCCAAACCGGTATTACCGCATCCAATTTGATGGTTATGCTCGAATCACGACTCGACAATATCGTGTATCGGATGGGATTTGCCCCGTCACGCGCTTCAGCCCGCCAATTGGTTCGCCACGGACATTTTATGGTTAACGGTCGTCGTGTCAACATCCCCTCGTACCAATTAGGGAATGGAGATATCGTACGGGTGGCGGAAGCCGAGCATTCCCGGAAATTAGTGATTATTCATGATGCGATGAAACGTGTCAATACCTCGCGAATGCCGACCTATGTCTCGCTCGATAAAGCGAAGATGGAAGGTACGTTCTCGCGGCCGGAGCGGAGTGATATTCCTGAAACTATGAAACTGCGCGAGCAGCTCATTGTCGAATTATACTCCAAATAAATTGTAGCGATCTTACTTTAGAGGAACGAATGAACGGACCGGGTTTGGTAATGCCGGAGCAGGTTGAGCTGGATGAGTCCAGTTACTCGTCTACGTTTGGGCGCTTCATTATTCAACCCCTCGAACGCGGCTATGGTGTCACGCTTGGGAATGCACTGCGGCGAATGTTGATATCGTCGATCCCCGGCGCGGCAATCACTGCGATCCGGATCGACGGAGTCTTGCACGAATTCACCACGATCCCCGGCGTTGCCGAAGATGTGGCGGAAGTGGTGTTGAACCTGAAGCAGGCTCGATTCAAGCTCTTGAATAAGAAACCGGATAAGGTGGAACTGCAATTGCGTGGTCCCGGTGTATTTACTGCCGGTGATTTACAACGCAATACCACTGACTTCGAAGTGTTGAATCCCGACTTGCACATTGCGACCTTAAACGATAAAGCGAGATTCGGTATTGAAGTCACGATACGTCGTGGTCGTGGTTATGTCGCCGCCGAGGATAATCGGACGCAGGATACCCCGATAGGTATGATACCCATCGATAGTATCTTTACTCCGATTCGCAATGTTGTGTACAAGGTTGAGCAGACCCGGGTCGGACAGCGAACCGATTACGATAAGCTCATTCTCGAAGTAACAACCGATGGTTCGATCACGCCTGACGATGCAGTATCGTACGCTGCTCAATCAATGATGGATCACCTGAGATTGTTTGTCGTGTTTGACGTTGGAACAAAACCGGAAGATTCTGATTTCGACGACGAGACATTGCGCATTCGCAAAATCCTCAAGAAGCCTATCGAGGTCTTGGAAATGCCGATTCGCGCAGCAAACTGTCTACGCGAAATGCGAATTCGAACAATCGCTGATTTAGTCCGACGGGATGAAGAAGACCTGATGCGAGCCCGGAATTTCGGACGCAAGACGTTGGAAGAATTGCGAATTTTACTTTCCAAAGACGGTCTTGAGTTCGGTATGGATGTCGAGAAATATCTGCCGGAGTATCGCCTCCGTTAATCTGATAATTCGGTAGGGGCGTATGGCACACGCCCATGTCATTGCGAGGAACGCAGTGACGAAGCAATCTCAGTATGGGCAAAGATTATTTGCCCAAACCGGTGCGATAGACGTTTCAGTCTTTCGCCCAATTGAAAACTTGTATCGGACGACCGGTCTGAAGTAACAGAGTAGAGTATCATGCGTCATTTAAATTCCAAAATCTATTTGAACCGATCGAAGTCGCATCGCCGTGCGCTTTTGATGAACCTTGCGTTTTCCTTGTTTGAGCGCAAACGCATCACGACTACCCTTGCGAAAGCGCGCGCTGTTCGCAGTTATGCCGAGCGTTTAATAACGAAGGCGCGTACAGGAACGTTAGCGAATCGTCGGTTGGTGTTGGAAGAGATTCCGAACAAGGATCTCGTAAAACATTTATTCGACGAAATTGCACCACGCTTCAAGGATCGTCCCGGTGGTTACACGCGAATCGTGAAAACCGGATACCGGGTGGGTGACGCAGCGCCGATGGCATTCGTTGAATTGGTTGGCTACGAAGAAGAAATTATGAAGGCGGTACAGGAGCGTATCGAGGCAAAAGAAAACCTTAAGAAGGAAGAGAAGAAACCGGCAATTGCCCGGAGTAAGGGTGAGAAGAAAACGGTCTCTAACGAATCCGAAGTCGAGAAGACTGCGAAGAAGCGCTGGCCGCGTGGAAAGTGGCACCCCGGCGCGAAGAAAGGGTCGGCAAAGAAAACTGCTGCCAACCCTGCCAAGTAATTTCCGTGATTGTAGGGGCGGCTGGCAGCCGCCCTTATTCTTTTTGTGGGCGTAATGGCATACGCGCCATTTTTTTGTGTTAGCGAGGATTGTAGGGGCGGCTGGTAGCCGCCCTTTTCCAATCTGTCGCGATTTTCTTGTAACTCCCCACTATGCGTGAATATTTCGTATATTATAACCCGAACACGACCGACAAATTCACCTGATACAAGTTCCCGGAAGGCAAAGCAATGCAACTCCCGTTACAATTTCCGTTATCAGCGCCACACGGTTCAACTCTGCATGCTAAAGGTTGGCAGCAGGAAGCCGCCCTGCGAATGCTACTCAACAATCTCGATCCTGATGTCGCCGAGCGCCCGGAAGAATTGATTGTTTATGGCGGTCGCGGTAAAGCGGCGCGGAATATTCCCGCACTCAATGCGATTGTCAAGGAACTCCTCGCGCTGGAAAACGATCAGACATTACTCGTGCAATCTGGGAAACCAGTTGGAGTGATTCAAACTCATCCTGATGCACCGCGGGTATTGATTGCAAATTCCAATCTGGTACCAAATTGGTCTACTTGGTCGCATTTCGAGGAACTCGACCGTAAAGGCCTCATGATGTATGGGCAAATGACCGCCGGTTCTTGGATCTACATTGGCACGCAAGGAATTCTGCAAGGCACCTTTGAAACCTTTGCCGCGTTAGCGAAAAAACACTATGGCGGAACACTTAGCGGGAAGTGGGTGTTGACCGCCGGCTTAGGAGGAATGGGTGGTGCGCAACCCTTATCGGTCACCATGAATGGCGGTGTTGCGCTCTGCATCGAAGTTGATCACTCCCGTATCCAGCGACGATTAGAAACCAAGTATCTTGATGAAACCGCACCGAATCTTGACTTCGCAATATCCCGTATAAAAATGGCGCTGATGAGCAACCAAGCAGTTTCCATTGGCTTACTGGGAAATGCCGCCGACATCATTCCCGAGTTAGTGAAACGCGATTTCGTACCAGATGTTGTTACCGATCAAACCAGCGCACACGATGAGCTGAACGGATATATCCCTAATCATTTTACTTTGGAAGAAGCGCTTGAATTACGGAAATCCGATCCCGATACTTATCGCAAAGAGGCGTTCCGTGCGATGGCAGAACACTGTGAAGCAATCGTCGCGCTCAAGGATATGGGTGCGATTGCTTTCGATTACGGAAACAATCTTCGGGCAAAAGCGAAGGAAGGCGGTTTTATTCGTGCCTTTGAGTATCCCGGTTTCGTACCTGCCTACGTTCGTCCGCTCTTTTGCGAAGGGAAAGGTCCATTCCGATGGGCCGCGCTCTCCGGCGACCCGCACGATATCGCAGTCACCGACGAAGCGATTGTTGAGTTGTTTCCCCAAAACGAATCGTTACAACGCTGGATGAAACTCGCCAAAGAGCGAGTGAAGTTCCAAGGACTTCCGGCGCGCATTTGTTGGCTAGGTTATGGCGAACGCCATCTCGCTGGACTGAAATTCAACGAGTTAGTTGCCGCAGACAAAGTCAAAGCGCCGATTGTGATTGGACGCGATCATCTCGACTGTGGTAGCGTTGCCTCGCCATTCCGCGAAACCGAAGCGATGAAAGATGGCAGCGATGCCGTCTCTGACTGGGCTTTGCTCAATGCATTGGTCAACACCGCCTCCGGTGCGACTTGGGTTAGTTTCCATCATGGTGGTGGCGTTGGAATGGGTTTCAGTCAACATGCCGGACAAGTAATCGTTGCCGATGGCACGCCAGAGGCGGCAAAACGCTTGGAACGCGTTTTAACCAATGATCCGCTCATGGGGGTGTTCCGTCATTGCGATGCTGGTTACGATGAAGCGTGGGACTGTGCAGACCGCATGAATGTCCGTATCCCGATGGCTCGCTCATGATGCGCCGTGGGATGCCAATGGCAACATCAGCAAAGGAAGTGAAAATCCTTCACGAGCTGGTGCCGGTGGAAACCAAAGGCGATACCGATATCATCGATATCACAACCGATATCCAACGAATCGTACAAAAAACCGATGTTGAAGCGGGGATGCTTGTCGCTAGTGTCAACGGCTCGACCGCGTCGCTTACAACCATCGAATTTGAACCGGGACTGGTGAAAGACTTCAAAGCGGCATTAGAGCGGTTGTTTCCGAAAAGTATGGCTTATGCCCACGATGCGGCATGGGGAGACGGCAACGGCTATGCCCACATACGCGCCAGTATGATCGGCAGTTCCGTTACTGTTCCAATCCATCGTAGCAAACTACAACTTGGAACCTGGCAGCAAATCGTATTGATCGATTTCGATAATCGACCCCGACATCGCGATTTGTTTATTCAAATAGTCGGCCAATAATATTATTCGTAACCGTAGCAAACTCGCTGCGAGAGAAAACATGTTTCGCAAAATCCTGATCGCAAATCGTGGTGAAATCGCCATCCGAATCATGCGTGCCTGTCGCGAGCTGGGCGTTCGAACGGTAGCGGTATATAGCGATGCCGACCGCAGTTCGCCGCATACGCTTTACGCCGATGAAGTGATAAACATTGGTGCCCCGGCTTCGCGCGATTCGTATTTGCGAATGGACAAAATAATAACCGCCGCTAAGCGAAGCGGGGCAGAAGCAATCCATCCGGGTTATGGATTTTTATCGGAGCGTGCGGAGTTTGCGTTGGCGGTCGCCGAAGCCGGCATCGGTTTCATCGGCCCAACCGCCTCGGCAATCGCCGCAATGGGATCGAAAACTGCTGCCCGAACCCGAATGAAAGCGGTTGGTGTACCGGTCGCACCTGGAGTCGAAGAACCAGTGTCCGATCCGAAAATCGCGCTGCAAATCGCAAAGGAAATCGGTTTCCCGCTCCTGATCAAAGCTGCCCACGGCGGCGGTGGCAAGGGAATGCGGAAAGTGTTTCGCACCGATGATTTGCCGAACTCACTCGAAGCGGCAATGCGCGAGTCGCTTGCCGCCTTTAACTCCCGGGAAGTCTATCTCGAACGATTCATCGAAAATCCGCATCATATCGAGTTTCAAATTCTCGCCGACAAGTATGGCAATGTGATTCATTTGGGTGAGCGCGAGTGTTCTATCCAACGCCGTCACCAGAAATTGATTGAAGAATCACCCTCGCCGTTTATGACGCCGGAACTCCGAGAAGTAATGGGACAAGCGGCGGTCAAAGCGGCGCTGGCGGTGAATTATGAAAATGCCGGCACCATCGAATTTCTCGTCGATGCCCAACGCAATTTCTACTTTTTAGAAATGAATACCCGCTTGCAAGTTGAGCATCCCGTGACCGAATTCGTTACCGGCATCGATATTGTCAAAGCTCAGTTACAGATTGCCGCCGGTGAACCACTGCCATGGAAACAGGAAGATGTTAAACAGAACGGTTGGGCGATTGAAGGGCGGATTTGCAGCGAAGACCCGTTAAACCAGTTTCTCCCTTCGACCGGTCGCATCGTCCATCTCCGTGCCCCATCCGGTCCCGGGGTGCGAGATGATCGTGGTGTCAACGAAGGCAATGAAGTCACCTTGCATTACGATTCGTTGATTGCAAAACTGATTGTTTACGGCGCGACGCGCGACGAAGCGATTGCCCGGATGAAACGAGCCTTGGATGAGTATCATATCATCGGAATTAAAACCACGATTCCGTTTCTACACTGTTTAATGGGACATCCGGTGTTTGTTGGTGGCAATTACAATACAGGTTTTCTTGAAAATGAGATTGATCAGGTTTCGCTCACCAATCGCCGTAGCGACGTAAAGAAATTAGTCGCATTGGCAACCGCGTTGTACGAACAAAAACGCACGGGGAATCTCATCGACAACTCAAAGATATCAACACAAACACCTAGTGAACGTAACGGTTGGAAACAAACTGGTCGGTGGGACAATCTGAGAAAGCGATAATGGAAACGACTCAGTGGGAAAAATTCTTTGTGATGGTCGACGACGAAGAATTCGTTGTCGAACTACCGGTTGGCGATGATGTACCGATTGTTGCCCGCGTCGGTGATTCCGAAATTGCGGTTGAGTTTGAACCGGTTGCCGGTTCGATGTTATGGATGCTCCGAACGCCATCCGAAGGGATGACGTTGACATTGGAGTCAGACTTTAGCGGTTTGACTGCGCACGCCAAAGGGTGGAGTTTCGATGTTCGGATCGAAAACGAGAGTGCGCGTAAACTAAAATCGCTAATCAATAGTAATCGCCAACCCGAAGGTGAGATCCCGTTCCGGGCACCAATGCCGGGTATGGTGCAACGCTTCCTTAAAGCGGTTGGTGACCGCATTCATGTCGGTGAACCGATTGCAATTTTGGAAGCGATGAAAATGGAAAACGAACTACGCAGTACCGTCGCAGGTACGATAAGTCAATTGGTCGCTCAGCCGGGCGCGCCGGTTGATAAGGGGGCAGTGCTTGCGATGATTGCAGTGGAGGCATTGTGAGTAACGCACAAGAAAATTGGCGAAAGAAAGTCGAAAAGGAAATTGCAAAGAAACCGGAACGCAAGGATAAATTCCTGCTCGACTCCGGGATGGAAATCGAACGATTGTATTTCCCAGTTTCCCCCAATGATGAGTATGAAACAAAACAAGGATTCCCGGGTGAGTACCCCTACACCCGCGGCGTCTATCCTAACATGTATCATGGCCAGCTCTCGACGATCTACCACGCGCATTCGTCGAAGCAGAACCAGCTCCCGGCGAGCTTCGATGTCACCCACAAGGCGCGGCTGACGTGCCTGCTCGCCCACATCGGCCTTGTCATCG
>JAOTSC010000170.1 GCA_030247525.1 bacterium
ATGCAAGGTAATGCATTTTCGGTTGCAGTCGACATTTGAGATAAATCCATGAAGTGTTTAGCACACAGTTTTATACTGCTTGCACTATCGGAGAACCGCTGTTTCATAAACTGGCAGTTCTATTCGTAAGAGGAGATATGTTCGATTTGGTTACAACAAGCGGGAACGGCGAGCAAGATAACGGAGGAGAGCTGTGTCGTACGGGATATCAGTTGTGATTTGTACGATCTCGATACCGCGGGCGAGGGCTTCAAACTGCAATTTGTGGAAGAAATCACCTACTCCCCGTTTTACATCTCCTGCGACGTGACGAGGTCGGGTGAGTATCTCTTCACCGGTTTCGAGATCGATAAAACGCCCATCTTTCGGGAAGGCAAATGATAACTCCCAAGGGTCGAGGATGTGAAACACTAAGACTTCATGACCATTGTGACGGAAATGAGCTAATCCTTTGAGGACGGCATCCGGATCGTCGAATAAATCGGAGATGAGGATTACTAAACCGCGACGATGAATCATCTCCGCAACCCGGTGGAGCTGTGGTCCTAACTCAGTTTCGCCTCCCGGTTCAGCATTCTCAAGCGAGGTGAGCAGTACGTTCAAATGACTATTCAGTGAACGAGGGGGAATCGATTCGCGAATCTCGGTATCGCAACGAACAAGACCGACCGCATCGCGTTGGTGAATCATGAGGAAGGCAAGCGCACCCGCCAAATCGGATGCATACTGAAACTTGGTAACGCCATTGGCAGCGGGCGAGGAAAATTTCATCGAGCCGGAGCAATCCAAGAAGATCGTTGTACGAAGATTGGTTTCCTCTTGAAACTCTTTAACAACCAACTTATCGCTGCGACCGTATGCTTTCCAGTCAATTGCTCGCATCGAATCGCCGGGGTGATACTGTCGATGTTGTGCAAACTCCGCCGAAAACCCGTGGTATGGCGATTTATGGAGTCCAGTGAGAAACCCTTCGACCACGCGGCGCGCTCGTAACTGGATGTTCTCCAGTTGACGAACAGTCTCCGGTCTAAGCGTTTCGCGCACACTCATTTTATACACTCCCGAAAAAAGCGAACGCAGGCTACTGCCTGCGCTGCAATTGGTGAACAGTGCGATTCCGATTACCGATGGAAAACCGCGTTATCACAACACGGGACCATGATTATCAACTACTCGCTACTTGAGATCGTTCAGATAATTTGGTAAATCCAACAACCGGTTCAATTTCCCGACATAACCTCTTATCCGTTCGACACCAATATCATGTGGTGTTGTACTCGTTTCGTCAACCGTTGCGGCGACTTCGCAGTTTCCAACAGTTACCTGAGCACTGGTTGCCGAAGTAATCTTGTAAGATCCCTTATGGTTGTTGCAAACTACTTTTCCCTTGCTTTGAATTTCAAGACTCATAGTTTCGGGAACAGTCAATTTACAGTCAACTTGACCGATATCGGGATCAAACTCAGACATGATTTCCCAATGATCCTTCCGGTCGCGGATTTTCATCGGGTTGCCACCGAGCATCGCGTTGATGCCGGCTTGCACCGGATCGGAATAATAGATTTCCGCTTCGACAATAATGCGCTCTTCTTTGGAGGAAATCACTTCGACCGATCCGAAGTTGTTTAACATTATAACCATCGATTTGTTTTCTGCTGACAGCTCCCGGCGGTAGGTGTCGTGCTTGAAAACAAAAGCATGGGCGGACACCGCTAATAGCGCGAGTAATCCAAGTACGCTTACGATTCGATTCCTGAGTATCATTTTGCTCCTCGGGTTGAACCGATTCCTTTCCGTTGTTCTTCCACTGAAATAAAAAACTGACTAAAACTTGCATTGAAGTTTGATGATGAGTGGATTATTTGGCGATAATGTCGATACCACCATTTGTCGTTTCCAATTCGATTTTGCCTGTTCCAGAGCCAATCGTTCCGATGGCAGATGTTCGCTTCTTATTCAATTGTAATGTAAAGCCGTCGACATCAATTTTGCCATTCGAGGTCTCGGCAGTCACATGCGCCGAAGCGGTTTTTGGTAAACTCAGCTCAATGCTGCCGTTTGTCGTCTCTGCAATCACTTTCCCATTGGCATCCGGATTACAGTCGATTTCGACGTTGCCATTGGTGGTGGAAGATTTTACACTACGAATGTCACCCTTGACAATCACCGAACCATTCGTCGTTTCCGCTTCGACCTTCCCGGAGCAATTGCGGACATCGATGTTGCCATTGGTAGTGCCACCGAACAACTCGCCTTTACATTCGATAAATTCAAGAGTTCCATTCGTCGACTCGATGTCTGCGCCGCCTTCATTCTTGATACACGTTACGTTACCGTTGGTAGTTCCTACTTCTAATCGCATTCGGGCAGGTACTTTGACTTTGTAAGTTACTGAGTAGTTATAACGAAACAAATTCTTCATTTGCTTGGTCTTAACAGAAATTCGGTTTTCGCTGTTCTTTACATCGATTGTCAACTCTTTGAGGATTTTCTGACATTCGTCTTCATCGGGACCTTTAACTTCTTTAAAGGCGTCAATGATGACCATGTCACTCGAGGAGGCTTCCATATCGACTGAACCGTTTACATTACTCAGATGGAACTCGGCAATTCCGGCACCGCTAACTTCCTGATGGAACTTCTCTTTTACGGTCGATTTCGCCCAAAGCGAACCCGCTAAAGTCAGCAATAACGTGAACACAACTAAAATAGATACTTTGCGGTGCATGATACTTCCCCTTCCGGTTTGTTTGTTAGAGTCTACACCATCGAAAAAAGTTACAAGGCTCGAGACTGCTGAATTACCTGCTTCACTACAATCCGATGATGCTATCCGGTGTCAATACAATTAAACCGTATTGATTGTTTACAACTGTGTATCAATCAGGAATTCAATAACAACGCAACGATGTCATCGGTAGACTTCCCTTCCGCTTCCGCATTGAAGGTCAGTACGATACGGTGACGCAATACCGAAGGCGCAATCGCTTTTACATCGGTGATTTCCGGCGTCGGTTTCCCGGCCAACGCCGCCCGTGCTTTAGCAGCGATAATAAGTCCCTGCGATGCTCGTGGCCCAGCTCCCCATTTTATAAACGGTTTCACGGCTGGCAGCACTTCCGATTCGTCGGGACGGGTTTTGCGAACCAGACCAACGGCATACTGCACCACATTTTCCGCGACGGGAATTCTGCGAATGAGCCCTTGCAACTCGATTAGAGTTGTTCCGGAAAGAATAGGTTGCAGCGAATCGAGAGCGGCGACACCATTCGCTTTTACGATGCGCAGTTCCTCCTCAAAACTGGGATATCCGACTCGCAACATCAACAAGAAGCGGTCTAACTGCGCTTCAGGTAATGGGTAGGTTCCTTCCTGTTCAATAGGATTTTGCGTCGCCAGAACAAAGAACGGCTCTTTTAACTGCATCGTCGTTCCCGAAGTGGTTACTGCATGCTCTTGCATCGCTTCCAACAAAGCTGCTTGTGTTTTTGGGGGGGTTCGATTGATCTCGTCTGCGAGAATAATCTGAGCGAAGATTGGCCCTCGAATAAACCGAAAGTGTTTTTTCCCGGTACCATGTTCCTCTTCCAAGATTTCGGAACCGGTTATATCGGAAGGCATTAGATCTGGGGTAAATTGGATGCGATTGAACTCCAGATCGAGTAAACGGCTAATTGTTCTAACCAACAATGTTTTCGCGAGACCCGGCACTCCGACCAACAAAGCATGACCTCGGGAAAGCAGTGAAATCAGAATTCCTTCGACGACTTCCTGTTGCCCGATGATCACTTTTCCGACTTCCGCTTTTAAGTTGCGGTTTGCCTCGGCGAGCTGTTCGAGCGCTTTTACTTCATCCATAAAACTATCTTCCTTGTGAATTATCGAAAAGTAGTTAATAAACCTACCCGAACAAATTCCTTGCACTCTCCAATCGTTGTGTCTACCTTATTTGTTCATGAGTATAAATCCCGCAAACATCGCGTCTTCATATACTCTTCCAACCCTGATCGGTATGGACCGTTCCGGGTTAGCGGAGTTTTTCTCCGAACAAGCGCAACCGACATACCGGGTCGAACAGGTTTATAAATGGTTGTATTCGCGTGGTGTTCGCGACCCACGGCTGTTTTCAGACATGCCGAAAGCCTTTCGTCAATGGTTGTACGAGAATACGGCTCCGTCAAACCTTTCGATTGCATACCGCACCGAGTCCCAAATCTCTGGCGTAATAAAGTACCTCTTCTTACTACGTGACGAACGTACAATAGAAGGGGTTTGGATTCCCGACAAGGAACGCGCAACGTTGTGCGTTAGTTCACAGGTCGGGTGCGCACTTGGTTGTACCTTTTGTGCTACCGGTACGATGGGACTCATCCGCCAACTCACTACCGGTGAAATCATCGAACAAGCATTAACGGTTCGTTACAGCGAATCGAGACCGCTAACCCATGTCGTCTTCATGGGAATGGGTGAACCGATGCACAATTACGATGCAGTGAAGCGGGCGGTTCGGATTCTGAACGATCCGGCAGGAGTCGCACTGGCGAAACGACACATTACAGTGTCGACAGCGGGCTGGGTGCCGGGTATTTACCAGATGATCGAAGACAAACTCCCATGTCGGTTAGCAATTTCTATGGGCTCACCTGATGATGTGCGTCGTGAAGCAATGATGCCGGTAACGAAAAAGTATTCGTTAGACGAATTGTTTGTTGCAATGAAAGCGTGGGCAGATGCGACCGGTAACCGCGTGACTATTGAGTACACGTTGTTGGAAGGGGTGAACGACTCAATTGCCGATGCTCGCTTGCTTATTAAGCGATTACATGGCATCCCGGCAAAGATAAACGTATTAACCTATAATCCGGGACCGGATGCTCCCTTCCGAAGACCATCCATCGAACAGATCGACCGTTTTACCGCAGAATTACATGAACGGTATCCCGGTGCAGTTACCCGGCGGCTGTCCCGTGGCGATGAGATTGGCGCTGCTTGCGGTCAGTTGGTCATTTTGGAACAGCAAAAACGAAAGAATACTTCTGTAGAAGCGTAGCACTGAATCGAAAATACTAACGAGCAGTTTTCAAATTATCCTTGAAAGGAACCCAGCATACTATGTGCGGAATCATCGGCTACATCGGTCAAAAAGATGCTTTACCGGTATTGTTACAAGGGTTGGAGCGGATGGAGTATCGCGGGTACGACTCCGCAGGTGTTGCGATAATAGATAATGGGGTTATGCATACCGACAAAACAGTCGGACGAATCAATATGTTGTTGGAAAGTACAGCCAAACGCACTCTTCCAGGAAAGTTAGGGCTCGGGCATACTCGATGGGCGACCCACGGCGTTCCCTCAGTTTTGAACGCTCACCCCCATTTCGATCAGAATAAGACAATTGCATTGGTTCACAACGGTATCATCGAAAACTACCAATCGATTCGCCTCCGGTTAGAACGTGAAGGGATTCAGTTTGTCAGCGAAACCGATACTGAAGTATTAGCCCAACTGATTGGCTTCTTATACAATGGCAACTTGGAACAAGCGGTACAGGAAGCACTCTCGCAAGTCGAAGGGGCATACGGTATTGCGGTCATTCATAAAGACGAACCCGACACACTAATTGCCGCGCGAGTAAGTTCGCCGATCATCATCGGATTAGGTGTTGGCGAAAATTTTGTCGCATCCGATCCGGCAGCATTGGTAAACTATACCCGCAATGTCAGCTTCTTGGATGATGGCGAAGTAGCCGTGGTTACCCGCGATAAAGTCGAATTCAAGAAAAAACGGGTGACCGTAACGAAAGCAGTCGAACGGATATCCTACGATATCGATCAAATCGAACGTGGCGGGTTCCCCCATTTCATGCTTAAAGAGATTTACCACCAACCCCAAACGTTATCCGACACCATGCGCGGCCGAATTCTGAAAGATGAAGGGGATATCAAGCTTGGCGGTTTATCTGCGGTTATCGACGACTTAGCGAAAATGAAGCGCATCATATTTCTTGGTTGCGGAACGGCATGGCATGCGGGCTTGATCGGTGAGTGTCTGTTTGAGGACTTAGCAAAGATACCGGTGGAAGTCGAATACGCCAGTGAATTCCGGTATCGTGATCCCGTGATTGAACCGGGAACGATTGCCATCGCAATATCGCAATCGGGCGAAACAGCCGACACCCTTGCCGCAGTGCGCGAAGCGAAGCAAAAAGGGGCAATGCCAATCGGTATTGTGAATGTCGTCGGTTCGACGATAGCGCGCGAAACCGCTTACGGTTCGTATCTTCATGCCGGACCCGAAATCGGCGTGGCTTCGACAAAAGCGTTTACATCACAAGTGCTCGTTCTAACCATGCTGGCAATCAAACTCGGACGCTTGCGGGGAGTGCTTTCACAAGAGCGCGCTTACGAATTGGTTAACGAATTAGTCGAGATCCCGAAAAAAGTTGCGGCAATTTTAGAGCTGCGACATCAAATTCGCGACATCGCACTGAGGTTCTCCCACAGTAAGAATTTCCTCTACCTTGGACGCGGGTATCAATTCCCGGTAGCGTTGGAAGGTGCATTGAAGTTGAAGGAGATTTCTTACATCCACGCCGAAGGGTACCCGGCAGCGGAAATGAAGCATGGGCCGATTGCTTTAATCGACGAGAATATGCCGGTTGTATTTTTGGCTCCGCGCGACCCGCTGCGGTCGAAGTTAATCAGCAACATCGAACAAGTGCGCGCCCGTGGCGGAATCGTAATCTCGATTTGTAACGAAGGCGACGATGAAATACGCAGCCGCTCCAACGAAGTTATTGAGATTCCCTATACACTTCCGCAATTGTCGCCGATTCTATCAGTAATCCCATTACAAATCTTGGCGTATGACGTGGCAGTGAATTTAGGCCTGAATGTGGACCGGCCGCGCAATTTAGCGAAATCGGTCACT
>JAOTSC010000171.1 GCA_030247525.1 bacterium
ATGCCAAACAGTGCAGAACCCGCCCTTTTGTCGGATACTGTTGGTTTTATCCGAAAACTGCCGCACGGTTTAGTCGCGAGTTTCCGCAGTACCTTAAACGAAGCCGCCGATGCCGATTTACTGCTGCATGTTGCCGACATTTCCCATCCCGTTGTCAACGAGCAAATGGCAGAAGTACACAAAGTTTTAGTTGAAATCAAAGCCGATTCGGTTCCTCAGTTACTCGTATTCAATAAAGTCGATGCACTGACCGATCAATCGATTCTAACGCAAATGAAAGTCGCACATCCGGATGCCATTTTCATCAGCGCTTTGCGCGGGCATCGGTTATGGGAACTGAAAGAGCAGATAGCCGCGAAGCGGGCAGGCACTTGGAACGGTTCGGAGATTATTCTCACAGTAGAAGGAGCCGGCGCAGGGATGGCAGCCATCTATGAGTATGGCGAAGTCGTTACGCAAGAGCAATTAGAAGACGGAAGAATCAAAGCAAATTATCGGGTTCCCATCCAGTATCAACGGAAACTCGAGGAGATACTGGCAACCCATATGTGGAAACCTGAAAAACATAAGCGCAAGCTGCCGGAAGGGATGACGGCCGAATCTATCCCAGCCAAACCGCAACGTCGCCCTTACCGCAGGGACGACGAATCGGGTTATCGTGACCGCGATGATCGACCACCGCGTGGTGATCGCCCGAGCTTCGGTGATCGACGCCCTCCGTTCAATCGTGATCGTGACGACCGTCCCCCACGTGGTGAAAGACCGAGCTTCGGTGATCGTCGTCCTCCGTTCAATCGGGATCGGGATGATAGACTGCCGCGTGGTGAAAGACCGAGCTTCGGTGATCGTCGTCCTCCGTTCAATCGTGATCGAGATGACCGCCCGCCGCGTGGCGACCGACCCAGCTTTGGTGATCGTCGTCCTCCGTTTAATCGTGATCGTGACGATAGACCTCCGCGGGGTGACCGTCCCAGCTTTGGTGATCGTCGTCCTCCGTTCAATCGTGATCGTGACGATAGACCGCCGCGTGGTGACCGACCCAGCTTTGGTGATCGTCGTCCTCCGTTCAATCGTGATCGAGATGATAGACCGCCGCGTGGTGACCGACCGAGCTTTGGTGATAGACGTCCTCCGTTTAATCGTGATCGTGATGACCGCCCGCCCCGTGGTGACCGTCCGAGCTTTGGTGATCGTCGTCCCCCGTTCAATCGTGATCGTGACGACCGCCCACCGCGTGGTGACCGTCCGAGCTTCGGTGATCGTCGTCCTCCGTTTAATCGTGATCGTGACGACCGCCCACCACGTGGTGACCGTCCGAGTTTTGGTGATCGCCGCCCTCCGTTCAATCGTGATCGTGATGACCGCCCACCGCGTGGTGACCGTCCGAGCTTCGGTGATCGTCGTCCTCCGTTTAATCGTGATCGTGACGACCGCCCACCGCGTGGTGACCGTCCGAGCTTTGGTGATCGTCGTCCTCCATTCAATCGTGATCGTGACGACCGCCCACCGCGTGGTGACCGTCCGAGCTTCGGTGATCGTCGTCCTCCGTTTAATCGTGATCGTGACGACCGCCCACCCCGTGGTGATAGAACAAGCTTTGGTGATCGTCGTCCTCCCCGGGAAGCACGCCCCGATGGGGATAGCAGACCACCGCGAGGTGAAGGTGGCTACCCGAAAAAACCGGGTGGTTATGGAAGACCAGGATCAGATCGACCAGCATTCAAAAGCGCTTATCGGAATGATCGTCCCCCCTCTCGTAGTTCAGGGAAACCGAAGAAAAATCGGACTTGACATTGGGGTACCCCTATTGTATATTAGGTACAGTATGTAAAACACGGTGTTTGATATAGTGGTTGAAGCCGTGAGAAATGGACAAGGCACTTGCTTGATGCAATGAGCATCCGGTAAGTGCCTTGCCAGCTATCTGTACTGTAACATGACAGAAGACGGACATGCCTGAGATAAAAGTCGACATTGGCGAACGGATCAAGGATCTACGGCAAGCTGCCGAGCTGACGCAGGAAGAACTTGCCGAGCGCGCTGAACTATCGAAAGGCTTTATTAGTCAGGTCGAACGCGGGTTAACCAATCTTTCGATTGAAAATCTGGTAGCGATCTTGTCTGCATTGGATGTTTCATTACCCGAGTTTTTTGCAACGCCAGTGCAAGAACGGGTGGTATACGGTCAGGAAGATGTTACCGAGGTCGAGCGGGAAGGGGTAACCCTCTTTGAGTTACTGGTGCCCGGCGCGGCAAACCGGTCGATGGAGCCAGCCATGCTGGTTTTAGCGCCCGGCGAGGCGGTTGAAGCGATAAAGCCGTACAGTGGCGACGAGTTTGGCTATTTGTTAGAGGGGCGGCTGAAGATACACCACGGCGGTGCCGCCTATTTGCTGAATGCGGGAGAGTGGTTCTTCTACTCAGCGAAGCATAAGCACTACTTTGAAAATCCGGGACATACCAATGCCCGGCTTCTGTGGATAACGAGCCCACCGAATTTCTGATCCCAGTATTGGGATCGTTCCCAAACGATGGGGGGGTACGGTTGGGTTTTTTGATTGCTCTTTTTGTTTAGTATATCGTACCCGGCTCTCTATTAATAAGAGAGTGCAGGTTTGATATTTTGAACAAGTTGATACTTTATAGTGGTATCAGACCCCGGCGATTGTACCCGCCGAGTGGAGGAGAAACCAATGAGGGCTTTAGGACAGCAACTCTTAGTTGAGATGTATCATTGCGATTCGGCTATTCTCAACGATGTCGATATGATCGAAGCACATATGCTGCAGGCGGCGGAGTCTGCGGGCGCGACGATCGTGGAAAAAACTTTTCACCATTTCAGCCCCCACGGTGTTTCGGGGGTAGTTGTGATTGCTGAATCGCATTTAGCAATTCACACTTGGCCGGAGTATGGATACGCAGCGGTCGATTTATTCACCTGTGGCGATACCATTCTTCCCGATCCGTGCTTTGAATATCTCAAGGAAGCTTTACAAGCTGAGAATTACTCGATTACGGAAATGAAGCGTGGCATTCTGAGCAATGTCGGTACTTCGTTTTCCCATAAACCGGAAGCGATGGCGCATTAATGGAAACATTACTGCCACAACCCAACGCATACTTCCTTGCCGCTGGAGCAGCGGAAGGGTGGACGGTATTGAATTCGTTCGATGGCGCTTTACTAGCGGCAGGTATCGGCGATGTCAATATTGTAAAAATGTCATCGATTCTGCCACCCAATGCACTGGAAGTCACGCCGTTTAAATTACCGGGCGGGGCGTTAGTGCCGGCGGCGTATGCGGCATATACCAGCAGCGAACCGGGCGAGCGGATTGCCTGCGCAGTTGCAGTCGCGATTCCGGAAGACCCGACGTTACCCGGTCTTATCATGGAGTATGAAGGACGCGGTACCAAACAGGATATCGAAGAACACGTCCGCGAGATGGCACGCAAAGGGATGGAAACCCGAAATCGTACTATTAAAGAGATTAAATCCATCGCTATCGAGCACAAGGTCGATCACATCGGTGGCATTATCGCGGCGGTGATTCTCTGGAAGAAGTAAAATGTGTAGGCGAGTAATATCGCCATAGTCTTTTGTATGGGCGAACTTCGTGTTCGCCCATTTTTCAAACCATCGAACTACGGAAGATGAGAACCATGTCAGAGCAAGAATTTCGCGAGACCTATGAAGGGGGATGCTTCCTCGGGTTCGCAGTTGAAGAGCGCTTTGTCGATCAGCAATCGAAGTTTCAACGAATTGAACTCATGCGGACAAAATCGCATGGTGTAATGCTTGCGCTTGATGGTCTGGTTCAGTTGACCGAACGCGACGAATACGTCTATCATGAGATGATTTCCCATGTTCCGTTGCTCGTTCACCCCAGTCCGAAGAAAGTCCTCATCATCGGTGGCGGTGATGGCGGCACAGCTCGTGAAGTCGCACGACATCCGGAAGTTGAACATGTTGACATGTGCGAAATCGACGGTTCCGTAGTAGAATTGTGTACTGTGTATTTTCCAACGACTGCTATCGGAATGAAGGACCCGAAAGTCCACGTCACAGTTGGTGATGGTATCGATTGGGTACGGCAAACTCCGAATGAAACCTACGATGTCGTTATCATCGATTCGAGTGATCCGGTTGGTCCCGGTGTCGGACTCTTTAACTCAGCCTTCTATTCGCAGGTTAAGCGAATACTGCGGCCGGGCGGTGTGGTCGTTGCACAAGGGGAAAGCCCGTTGTATCAAGCCGAGGCAGTGAAAGCGTTACGCAATGCGATGCGCGAAGTGTTCCCGATTACCGCGACGTACCTCGCCTCGATTCCGACGTATCCGAGTGGATTATGGAGTTTTGCCTATGCGAGCGAAACGGTGAATCCGTTGGCGGTAAATCTCGAACGGGCACACGAGATTACCAAAGGCTGTAAATATTACAACACGGCGATTCATGCGGCGGCGTTCGCATTACCCACCCATTTGCATTGGGAGCTTGAGCAATGAGCGAGTTACCGTGGCTCAGCAGTAACTTTTTGACGGCACAAGCGACGCTCGAAACAGCGCAAGTCGCATTGCTTGGCGCTCCGTACGATTCGACGACCAGCTTTCGACCCGGCACTCGTTATGGACCGGCGGCATTACGGGCGGCAAGTTATGGGATTGAGAGTTATTCGCCGGAATTGGATCGCGATTTAGAGGAATTACAGATTTGCGATCTCGGCGATTTGGAATTGCCGTTCGGACGACCGGAGCGCGCCTTCGATGTATTGCGAGCTGGCGTCGAACATATCCTTGCTCAGAATGTGATGCCGGTGGTTATTGGCGGCGAACATTCGCTCACGTATCCCTGCGTTAAAGCAGTCGCGAAAAAATATCCCGGATTGCATGTAATCGTATTCGATGCCCATTGCGATTTGCGGGAAGAGTACCTTGCCGAACCGTTTTCTCATGCATCGGTCATGCGCCGTTGTTGCGATGTACTCGGTACAAAAAATGTTCATCAATTCGGTATTCGCAGCGGTACCCGCGAGGAATATTCGTTCGCTCGTGAGAATTTCTTACATCACCCCTACACCCCTGAATCGTTAAGGGAAGTTCTCCAAAAAATTGGAGATGCGCCGATTTACTTCTCGATGGATCTCGATGTCCACGATCCCGCGGTATTCCCCGGAACCGGCACCCCGGAGCCGGGCGGTGTCTTTTATCCCGACACCATAAAAATGTTCCAACAATTTGCCGGGAAAAACATTGTCGCCGTCGATTGGATGGAACTCTCCCCCCACTATGATACAAGTGGTTGCAGCGCCGTCCTTGCCGCGAAACTCCTCCGCGAACTCCTTCTGACTATTGATTAGAAGTTTGTTTATTTTTTTAGAGTATCCTCTTGCGCAACATGTAACATTTTCACTACTTTGTTATAATGCAAAATGAGATTCTGAATGATATTTGTACAGGATTATATAGTAAATGAGCAAGAGTTTGAAACAAAACAACTCAACAGATAGATTTTTGGGGAATAAGAGTGATGCTGACCTAACTGAATTGTTTTGTCAATGTAAACTTGTTGTGTTTGAAAATAGAAAACTTGAGTTAGTAAAAGACCTTATAAAAAATTCTGAATTTATCAAAAACAATGTTGGTGTTTGTGTTATAAACCAGTCTGATGAAGATAATGATTTGTATGTTTTGTTAAAGGGCGAAGTTAATGTGATAATCAATGGAAGAGTCATCGCCAAAAGAATATCTGGCGACCATTTTGGAGAAATGGCGATGATAGATAGTACATCTCGCAGATCTGCAACGATAAAAACAACTCAGACATCTTTGTTGGCTAAAATAACCAAGAATTCTTTTACAAAACTTAGTAAAGTATATCCTTCATTATGGCAATCTGTATCGATTGAATTATCTAGAAGGCTATCTGAACGAAGTAGATTTATTACAACGCCAAACCCTAATCCTGTGCTCTTTATCGGTTCGTCAAGTGAAGGTTTAAAAATTGCCGAAAGAGTTCAAAAATCAATGACAAATAAAGGTATAATAACAAAACTCTGGAAAGACAATGTGTTTTCACCATCATCAACATTTATTGAGAGTTTAGAAAGTATCATAACGATCATAGATTTTGGATTGATAATACTAACTCCTGATGATATCACAGTATCACGAGGTAAAAAAAATCAATCACCAAGAGATAACGCAATATTTGAGTTGGGTTTATGTATTGGCGCATTGAAAAGACAAAGAGTCTTTTTTTTAGTAAATAGTGGTACTGATGTTAAAATACCGAGTGATTTATTAGGTGTTAATTGGTTGGAATATCAATATGTTGGTGGCAAGTATAAAATATCTAAAGCAGTTGAATGTATTGCTGGGATAATAAAACAACTCAATGTAAAATGAGGAACGGATTATGACATCTCTCGAAATAATCGAAAAGGTCGACGATATATTTCGTCACCAATGGAATGAGGAAAATGCTCTGAGTGTACCCGAAGCTGAGTCTGTTGCTTTGATTTCAAATCACGCTAAATTGATAGATGGAACTGTTCTATATGCCGATTTGAATGACTCAACAGCGCTTGTTGATGGACATAAACATTGGTTTGCTGCTGAAATATATAAATCTTATTTATTGTCAGCGAGCCAAATAATCAAAGATAATAATGGCGAAATTACCGCTTTTGACGGTGATAGAGTTATGGGTGTATTTATCGGCGATAGGAAAAATTCATCAGCAGTAAAAGCTGCATTACAAATAAATTTTATAGTTATGAAAATAAATGATAAGATTAAAGAAAGATATCCAGATTCAACTTATAAATTAAAACAATCAATTGGAATTGATACAAGTAAGCTTTTTGTCGCAAGAACTGGAGTAAGAT
>JAOTSC010000172.1 GCA_030247525.1 bacterium
CCACCGCTGCGGAAAGTATCGCCGAGGAAGTTCGTACGACTTCCGCACCGGAGTGGCGCAGTATCGTCATATACTCGAACATCGCCATCGCTGCGATTAGTGCGATTAAAACGGCAAACGACCAACCCCCAAGTAAGGTGGGAATCGTCAACAAGGGGATACCCCATACAGCAACCATGACACGTCGCCACAAGACGCCGTCGGATTTTATTTTTTTTGGTTCTGAAGTCGGTTCGTTGGTTTGTGATGTCATCCGAAGTCCAAATCAAGTTACGGAATGATAGCTCCTACGGATACGACTCGCAACTTGACTTTGGTATTTTGCACCATTCCTATGCTCTGAGCGGCGCCATAGGAGAGATCGATTATGCAGCTTGTAAAAGGTCCTCGGTCGTTGATTCTTACCTCGACTTTTCGGTTGGTTTGGAGATTGGTGACTTCAACGATTGTACCGAAGGGCCAATTCCGGTGGGCGGCGGTGATGCCATTAGGATCGAATATCTCCCCATTGGCTGTTTTACGTCCAGCAAACTCAAAGCTGTAGAAAGATGCTGTTCCTTCAATTACGTAACCTGGTTTTGGGAAGACCACATTGCGGGTACCCCGGGAGCCGGCAGTACCGCTCTTAATTCCGTAGCGAGGCGCAGCCGTACACCCGATAAAAAGTACGGTAAGAAGTAAAGTTAGTAGGTTTAGCCAGCGGTTGTGCATACGATTGGTTTCGGTTGAGGGCGTTTCAAAGCACCGGTCAATTCGGATAACATCGACAACTTATGTCGGGTACCATACTCCTGTAATTTTTCCAGAATAGTTGCTGAGATTGCCGGTTCTACGTAAATCATCGTTCCGATTTGTACGGCGGAAGACCCCGCTAAGAAGAATTCTACAACATCTTCGGCGGAAGCGATGCCGCCCATGCCGATGATTGGCAGTTTCGTTGCATTGTACACTTCCCACACTTTAGCCAGCGCCATCGGCTTAATTGGAGGACCGCTGTAACCACCGGTAATTGTGGCGATGCGCGGCTTACGGGTTTCAGGATCAATCGCGATTCCGACAAAGGTGTTTACCAACGATAAAATGTCAGCTCCGGCCGCTTCACACGCTTTGGCAATACCTGCCGCCGACGATGCCATTGGAGTCAACTTCACAATCAGCGGACGAGTGGTTTCCTTGCGACATTCGCGAACGACCGTTTCGGTCATGATTGGATCGACGCCGAAACTGATGCCGCCTTCTTTCACATTGGGACAGGAGATGTTCAGTTCGAGTGCGCTCCACTCAGTGTGGGGCTCCATCTTTGCCACGAGTTCCCGATACTCTGAGACAGTGTTGCCTGCAACCGATACGATTACTTTCGTAGGATAATTTCTCAGCTCGGGGAGTTTCTCTGCGATGTAACGGTCGATACCTACATTCGCTAATCCGATGCTGTTAATCATCCCACCGGTCGGCGTTTCCCAAATCCGAGGGATAGCATTCCCCGCCCGTGGTTGGGGTGTAATCGTTTTTGTGACAATTGCTCCAAAGGTGTGCAAAGGTGTGAGTTCGGAATACTCCGTTCCGTAGCCAAAGCAACCGGAAGCGGCTATCAGGGGAGAGGATAACTCCAGCGCACCTAATTTACAGGTAAGATCAGTTGCCAAAGGGGTATACCTCCATATCGATAGCTCCGAAATCAAAAACCGGACCATCCTTACAGCATAAAAAGTATTGTGTTGCGCCTCCCTCGTCATGGGGGCGGGCTAAGGCACACCCTTGACAGACGCCGACAGCACACCCCATTCTCGCTTCGGCAGACAACTGTCCAGCGATTTGATTCTTCGTAGCCCAATCGACCAACGCTTTCATCATCATCCACGGTCCGCAGGTGATTAAGAATGGATGAGCACCAAATGCACCGGAATTCCAATGGTGATCGATGTAGTCGACAACAGTGCCATGGAAACCAAGCGAACCATCATCGGTGGCTACCTGTATTCCATACTCTGACAACACTGCTTCGGAAACAGGAACATCTTCGGCGGTTCTGCTTCCAACAAAGTGTTGAAAGGGTATCGCCCCTTGCCATCGCTGCTGTTGGAATAAAACCGGGGCGATGCCTACCCCGCCGGAAACACCGACAATTGATGTTGCAGTAGTCGGGATGTTCCAAAGTGAACCAACCGGACCCAGTACATTCAAAGTCGATCCAACAGTAACATCGCGCAATTTTCCACTGCCACGACCATACACTTTTAATATTATCTCGATATCTTCGCCGAAAATGCGTTGAATCGAGAATGGCCGTCGCAGTAACGGATCGGTTCCATTGCCTATCCTGATATGTAAAAACTGACCAGGGCTCGCTGCTATTCCTATTTTTGGCGAATGTAACCGGAGTTGGAACAGACCGGGACGAATCTCATGTTTCTCAGTCACCGTACCGGCTTCTAAATACTTCATAATCTGACTTACTCTTCCTTCTTCGGAGGATCGTTTGCTCCGCTTGGAGTCGGAGAATTCCCGTTTGGTACAATTGGTATTTTTGGCGGTAATGAATCCCGTTGTTGTATGGTGTCCCGCTTAAACAATGTATCGACTGGAACAGACAAGGTGTCCCGCTTGTTAGTACTCACTATGCTCGAATCGGCTTTTCGTTTACGCAGCGGATTGCTCGATAGAGAATCAGAACGAGTGGATAACGTGTCGCGTAACTGCAATGAATCGGGTATAGCTAACGAATCCGGCATAGCCAGCGAATCCAATTTCTTCAACGAATCGAGCATTGCCAATGAATCGAATTTCGGTAAAGTGTCGTTCAAAACGCTCAAAATGTTGCGTGCGAACGTCGCACCGGAACCAGTAGTGACACGTTTCTGCATGGTGGTAAACAACGCTCGCATTGAATCAATCGGCACCCTTCCAATTTGCAGAATCGCTAACGCTGCAACTGCTTTATTCCCTACTGTGCCGGTATCAGCGGCAGCGAGTGATTTATAAAGCTGTATCGCCCGTAAAGTATCGTGTTCCTCATCGACGATGCGTTCAGCTGTAAACAACTGCTCCTGCAAAGAATCTTTCGGAATTGGCAGCAGCGGTAAGGAAAGCTCGCTACGCGCCAGATTTGCAATGGCAAGGTTGGAACGCTCTTCGGTCAAGGTGTGAAATATGCTATCGGCAAGCGTATCCCCCCCGCTCTGTTTCAATAATAGAGCATACTCGATTAAGTAACTGTTGCGATTCTTCGGTAAAGTTGTTTGCAAAATCGTGGGGAACTTCGACAGTGCGGTTATCGTATCTTTCAAACGGAGCACATCGTCTTTTTGATCGACGTAAATCGCTACCAATTGATTGCTCACACTCTCCCACTCGACATAAAATGCGGTGGAATCGAATCTCACTGCCACGGTATCTTTTTTCGCAACCAGCGAATCGGGTTTCGATTCCGTAGTATCAAAAGCGATTATGGTGGAGTCGTCATCTCTTAACACCTGCATCGAATCGGAAAATAACGAATCAAGAAAAAGTAAAGTGGAATCGTTAGCGATTGCAGTGGATTCGATTTTTTTCAACAACTGAATTGTATCTGAATTGAGCGAATCGAGTATTAATGCGAGAGAATCGCTAACCAGCGGTAAGGAATCCAGTATCGCTACCGATTGCGTTTTGTTCGGAATCGGTTCCTCGGGTATATAATGTGGAACGGAAGCAATAACGGTGTCTTTCGTTTTGTAGGTCGAATCGGCGATAACGGTTGTGTCGCTCTCATCAATTTGCATTTTAGGGGCTAATGGATCGATGCGACTTACTACGGAAGCGTTTCTAAGAAACTTAGTACGAAGCGAATCAGGGACCGGGCGTCCTTCCTTGATATCTAACAACACCAACCATCGCTCGTAGGCGGTTTTCAATCGGGCATCGGTATCGCGAAGCCAGCGAATTCGTTTGCTAAGTGAGTCCGCTGCAATTGCTGAAATCGCCACCGGGCTGTCGCGTTTCGAACGATCTAAATATGAATAAACGATCGAATCAATTTCGGCTTCGGAATACAGTAACAATCCCATCTGATAAGAAGCATCGGCGGTTTCTTCGGTGCGAAGACGGTCGTCGCGTAACAACTCCATCCAATATTTTTTCGCGGTGATGGTATCACCCAAAGCTAATGCCGCTCTTCCTGCTAAAACCGTAGTGCGGTTTTTCTTGGAACGAAAATCACTATCACGGTATAATTTTCGCAAATCAGCGAAAGCCACTTTTGGACGGTTGTCGCGGATAAGCAATTCGGCGCGTCTCATCCGCAAATCATATTGCTTGGAACGACTCCATTTCGCTTGCAAGACTTCTTCCAATACTTCAATCGCTTCTGATAGGCGATTTAACTTGTCGAGGCAAAATGCTCGTTTCGCATTGGCTTCAGCGCGTATCTCTGGAGTAGGAGCAGTAGCAACCAACGGGGTAATCGTTTCGAGGGCTGCGCTGTAAAGTGAATCGTTAATCAAACCGTCAGCAAGCAGCAGGCGAGCAGAGTAACTTATCGTTTCGATGGGACTTGCCGTTAGTTCACCCAGGAGCGCACGACCCTCGGTCGTGCGCTTGAGGGCAAGCCAAGTTCGTGCTTTGTAGAGTTTTGCCTCGGTCAGGTTTTTATATTGGGGAAAATTATTTTCAAGTTCGATAAATTTCCGTTCTGCTTTGGGAAACTGATTCGATTCGAAATAGGATTTTCCCATCAACAGCAACGCTTCCGGCACTAATTTCGATTTTGGGTACAGCTCCACCATCAACGCACAGCCGTCGATCACTTTCTCAAAATCAGCATTCCCAGAACCGGGAGAAGCATTCGGGAGCTGCTTTGCCGCGAGTCCTTTGTCGAAATTCTTCTTCGCGTTGTAGAGGGAATTGTAGTATGCGCATCCTGACGATAAAAACAGGAGCAGCAAAACGAACAGCAGAGTCGTCCGGTATTGCATTTTAGAACCTTTTCGCGATGGGAATCATTTCATTCACAAGTACCGGTAGTACGTCTCCTGCTTTTTCTTGAAGGTGATACTCACAAATATGAGAAATGTCGGTGAATCCGGGATTGATTTCCAACAATAATGTACCGTTTCTCGACGCTCGATATAGTAACCCGGCAGCCGGCCATACGGAACCTTGGGTACCGATGACGATGCATAGATTAGCTTGATCGATCCACTGTTCAGCCTGCTCCCAGAGTCCAGTTGGAAGTGACTCACCAAACCAGACTACGGCGGGACGAATTCTGCCATGACAGCTTATGCATCGTTGTATCTTTAGCTCCGAAACATGATACGGTGTAAGATAAGGGGTTTCACACTCGAAACATTTATCTTGTGCCAAGCTGCCATGTAATTCCCAAAGATTTTTGGTTCCGGCGCGACGATGTAGTCCGTCGACATTCTGTGTTATTATCGCCGTATTGGGATATGCGCACTCCAATTTCACCAAGGCATAATGTGCGGGATTAGGTTCAGCTACCGCAAGTTGGAGTCGACGTTCAGTGTACCAGTCCTGTACCCGCTCCGGATTGGCAAGAAAGCCTTCGCGGCTCGCCAACTCCTCGAACTTGAACTGTGACCAGTAACCGGTTGGTCCACGGAAGGTTGGGATTCCCGACTCCGCCGAAATGCCGGCGCCAGTCACTACAGCGATGACAAGCGGCGTTTTTGTGAGTTGATTTTGCCATTGGTCGAGGAACCGACTGATTTCGGAAATATCCATGTTGAACCCATTTGCATTTACCGAGGTGCGATTTTATATTGTTTAGCTTTAGGAATTTGAATCGGATTGAGGAATACCAATGCCACAACATAAATCTTGCAAGAAGCGGATGAAAACTGCGAAAATCGCAAACGAAGAAAACCGCGCTGGCAAATCAACCATGAAAAACGTTGTCCGTAAGGTTCTCAGCGCCAAGACGAAGAGTGAAGCCGAACCACTGCTCCGTACTGCGGTCGCAACTTTGGACAAAGTCGCCCAGAAAGGGATTATTCACCGGAACAAAGCCGCGCATGCAAAGTCCCGCTTGGATTTGTATGTAAACAAGCTTTCCTAATTCCCGTTCTTATCGATTGTTGAAGAGGGACGCCCGGCGTCCCTTTTTGCATTGTTACCGAACTTTATACTTTCTTTCGCAACTAAATAAATGGGTGGACACAATGTCCACCCATTCGCAATTTACATAATCCGCTTAGTTCAGATTAAGTCACTGATATGAATGTCTGCATTACAGATAAGAAAACGGGCGGACATCGGAGTCCGCCCCTACCCATCTAATACTCGCAGACAAGATTGTCTGCGCTACAGATTTTACTCGCCGATCTTGAAGCGGGCAAATTCGCGAATTGAAATCGTATCGCCAAGTTTCTTCGCTACCTCTTCGAGGTGGGTAGTAACGGTAAACTTAGGGTCCTTAACAAACGGCTGTTCGAGTAAGCAAAGCTCGGAGTAGATTTTTTCCATCTTGCCAATTGCAATTTTCTCGATGACGGCCTCCGGCTTTCCCGTTTGGCGAGCTTGCTCTTTGGCAATTTCCAGTTCGCGATCCAAAACGTCCTTCGTCAACTCGGTGCGGTCTACTGTTGTCGGAGCTGCGGCGGCAATCTGCATTCCGATATCGGTACAAAGTTCCTGGAATTCGTGAGTCGCAACGGTTTCCGCTTTTCCACTGAGCAAGGTTACCAGTACTGCCAGTTTATTGCCGGGGTGAATATAAAGCTGCAACTTGCCAGGCGAAGCCAAATCGAAACGGGCGAACCGCCGGATGACCATATTCTCGCCAAGCTTTCCGACCGTCGTGGCGCGCAGCTCTTCGACATCGGCTGGGAGACCTGCTGGATCAGCGGGAAGCGGCTCTACCG
>JAOTSC010000173.1 GCA_030247525.1 bacterium
GGTAAGAAAGTGTACCTCGTCGAACGTGAACCGACGATCGGCGGACACATGGCAAAGTTCGATAAGACGTTCCCGACGCTCGACTGTGCCGCGTGTATTCTGACGCCGAAGATGTCGCAGGTGCGCGCTCATCCGAATATCAAAATGTGGACTTATTCGGAAGTGGCGAATGTCAGCGGCTTTGTAGGCAATTTCAAAGTGAAGGTGCGGCGAAAGCCGCGCTATATCATCGAAGATTTATGCGTCGGCTGTAATGAATGCGTCGAGAAGTGCACGTTCCAGAAAGGACAATTCCCCGACGAATTCAACGAAGGTCTATCTAAGCGGAAACCGATTTACATGGCGTTCCCGCAAGCAACGCCATCGGTCGTGGTCATCGATCCCGAAACCTGCAGTTTCCTGAAACGCGGGAAATGCAAGAAACCGTGCGTCGATGCCTGCGAACGCGATGCGATCGATTTTGCACAGACCGAAACCATCGAGGAAATCGATGTCGGAGCGATCATTTTAGCGACCGGTTTCAAAACCTTCGATGCCGCACGTTCGGCGCAATATGGTTACGGCATATACAAGAATGTCTTCACCGCGTTGGAAATCGAACGGATGGTAAACGCCTCGGGACCGACCGGTGGCGAAGTCAAATTGCGCGATGGAAAGTCCGTACCGCAATCGGTTGGCATCATCCATTGTGTCGGCAGCCGCGATGCGAAAACGAACAAACACTGTTCCCGCGTCTGTTGTATGTATTCGCTCAAGCTCGCGCACTTGATTAAAGAGCGCACCGGCGCCGATGTCTACAACTTCTATATCGACATGCGAACGCCGGGCAAAGGGTACGAAGAGTTCTACGACAAGTTGCTCAACGAAAATGTTCATTTCATTCGTGGTCGCGTCGCCACTGTGAACGACTGGGCGGCAACCCCCGAAGAGCAAGGCAAATTGGTACTTCGCGCCGAAGATACGCTGCTCGGAGTTGTGCGACGGATTCCCGTCGATATGGTTGTGTTGTCGACCGGACTCGAACCGAAATCTGATGCGGACGATGTTCGACGGCTCTTCAATATCAGTTGCAGCAAGGAAGGTTGGTTCCTGGAGCGGCATCCGAAACTCGCTCCGGTAAATACCTTTACCGACGGCATTTTCTTAGCGGGCGCTTGTCAAGGACCGAAGGATATTCCCGACACCGTTGCACAAGCCGGTGCGGCGGCGATGGAAGCGGTCGCTTTAATCGACCGCGGGTTTGTCGAATTAGAACCGAATACGGCGTACATCACAGAAGATGAGTGTTCCGGTTGTCAGATTTGTGTTGGGCTTTGTCCCTATAGTGCAATCAGTTTCGATAACGAACTGAAAACATCACAAGTAAACGGTGCGCTTTGCAAAGGCTGCGGCACTTGCGTGGCAAGTTGTCCGTCCGGAGCGGCGCAGCAACACCTATTCACCGACGAACAGATCTTCGAGGAGATCGAGGGGGTCATGGAATATGTCTGATCCGATTCGTAATGGAAGTGATGGCAGGTTTGAACCGCGCATCGTTGCATTCTTCTGCAATTGGTGTACGTATACCGCAGCCGATCTTGCCGGTACAGCGCGAATGACGTATGCCCCGAATGCGCGCGTGGTTCGCATTATGTGCTCCGGACGGCTTGACCCGCAATTTATTATGGCGGCGTTTCGTCAGGGTGCCGATGGCGTACTGATAGGTGGTTGTCATCCCGGCGATTGCCATTATCAGGAAGGCAACTACAAAGCGTTGCGCCGGATTACATTGCTGAAAAAACTCCTCAGTCAATTCGGAATCGAACCGGAACGGCTCCGGCTCGAATGGATTTCCGCTTCGGAAGGCGACCGGGTGCAAAAAGTGATGAATGAAATGACCGAACAGGTGCGCAAGCTCGGTCCGCTCCATCTGGAACCGATGAAGTTGCAGCACCCCGGTGCGGCTGCGTCGCTTTCTCACGTAAAGGCGACCCCTGTTAAGGAGATGGCGCTATGAGTAAACCGAAAGTAGGTTTCTATTGGTGCGCGTCCTGCGGCGGCTGTGAAGAAGCGATTGTCGATCTCGACGAAGCGATTCTCGATGTGGTTGCCGCGGTCGATGTCGTCTTTTGGCCTTGTGCGATGGATTTCAAGCGCAGCGATGTCGAAGCGATGAAAGACAACGAAATGGCCGTTTGTTTTATCAACGGTGCCGTACGCAGCGACGAGCAACTGGAAATGGTCGAGTTGCTCCGCAAGAAAGCCGGATTGGTCGTTGCATTTGGCAGCTGCTCCCACGAAGGCGGTATTCCCGGTTTAGCGAATCTCTACACCAAGGCGGGAGTATTAAAGGCTGCTTATGGTAACGCCTTCTCAACTGTCAATCCTGAGTACACTCTTCCGATGGCGGAATTCTCTTTCCCCGAAGGGAAAGGGACATTACCTACATTGTTTGAGACCGTAAAATCGCTCGATCAAGTGATTGATGTCGATTATTTTCTCCCCGGTTGTCCGCCACCTGTCAAGCTCATCGTCAATGCCGTAATGGCAATATTAAAAGGGGAGCTTCCCGAAAAGGGAGCCGTCCTTGCGCCGGATATGGCACAGTGCGATGAGTGTCCCCGGAAAGACACCAAGCCGGAAAAATTGTTGCTCAAGCAATTCTACCGCCCCTTCCAGATTCAAGTCGACCATGAAAAGTGTTTGCTTGCCCAAGGCTTACTCTGCTTAGGCCCGGTGACTCGGCAGGGTTGCAACAATTCCTGTATGGTTGGCAATATGCCTTGCACCGGATGTATGGGTCCGACCAGCCGCGTCCGCGATTACGGTGCGAAAGCGCTCTCCGCGATTGCGACTTCCCTCGATTCCAACGACGATGCCGAAATCGTAGCAGTGATGGATTCGATTGTTGATCCCGCGGGCACGTTCTACCGCTATAGTTTACCCACATCATTGATGCATCGCGCCAATGTTACGAATGGGGGAAAATAACCGATGTCAACGAAAGTAACCATCGATCCGATTACGCGACTGGAAGGACATGGGAAAATCGACATCTTCCTCAACAACGAGGGGAGCGTTGATCACGCCTATCTGCAAATCCCCGAACTGCGTGGTTTCGAGCAATTCGCCGTCGGACGTCCCGCGGAAGATATGCCGCAGATTACTTCCCGCATTTGTGGCGTTTGCCCCACTGCGCATCACATGGCGTCGACCAAAGCGCTCGACGATTTGTACAAAGTCGAACCGACTCGAACCGCTCGATTGATCCGAGAACTCTTCTATATGACCTTCTTCGTCGAAGATCATGCCCTTCATTTCTATTATTTAGGTGGGCCGGATTTTGTCGTCGGACCGACCGCACCGAAAGCCGAACGCAACATTCTGGGCGTCCTCGGAAAAGTCGGGATGGAAGTCGGTTTGAAGGTGATCACCACCCGAAAGCATCTCCGTGAAATGATGACGGAGATGGGCGGGAAAGTGATTCACCCGGTACTCGGAAAACCGGGTGGAGTAGCAAAGCGGATGACGAAAGAAGTGCAAGAGAAGTATGCGAAAGTCGCACGCGATGCGGTCGATTTCGGATTATTCTCGTTGCAGGTGTTTCGCGATATCGTTCTGAAGAATAGCGCGTATGTCGATGCGATTGTATCCGACACCTACACCCATAAAACCTATTATATGGGAATGGTCGACAAAAACAACCAAATGAATTTCTACGAGGGTGACATTCGCGTCGTTGATCCCAGTGGGAAAGAGTATTGTAAATTCCCCACTGGAAAATATCTCGACTACGTCGCGGAACATGTCGAACCGTGGAGCTACATGAAGTTCTGCTATCTGAAACCGCTTGGTTGGAAAGGTTTTGTCGACGGCCCGGATAGCGGTATTTACAGCGTTGCTCCGCTTGCCCGCGTCAATGTCACGGAGGGTATGCCGACGCCCCACGCTCAGGAAGCATACGCGGAATTCTTCAAAACACTTGGCGGTCGTCCGGTGCATCATACATTGGCGAATCACTGGGCGCGTTTGATCGAATTGCTGTATGCGGCGGAGCGGATGGTCGAGTTAACCGCCGATCCTGAGATTATCGGCGAGAACATTCTCAACATTCCGACCAATACTCCGAAAGAGGGAATCGGTATCGTGGAAGCGCCGCGTGGTACACTCTTCCATCACTATCAATCCGATGAACGCGGCGTATTGACTGCGGCGAATTTGATCGTGGCAACCGCCGGTAATGCGGCGCGTACCGCAATGTCGGTCGATAAGGCGGCGAAGGGTTTGATCAAAAATGGCAAATGCGACGATGGCGTAATGAATATGATCGAAATGGCGTTTCGCGCATACGATCCGTGCCACGGTTGCGCAACCCACACGCTGCCCGGATCGATGCCGTTGATTCTTCGCATGATTGATCCCAACGGTAATCTGATCGAAGAAATCCGGCGCGACACTTAATCGTAGGGGCGTATGGCATACGCCCCTATTGTCATTGCGAGCGTAGCGAAGCAATCTCAGTCGGTGACACAGTAGGACAGACATCCTGTCTGTCCATCCGTATCTGCGACATTCCTGTCGCGAAAAGTAGGGGCGTATGGCATACGCCCCTTTCTTTTTGTCATTTTGGGTAGGGGCGGACTCCCATGTCCGCCCTTTTTTCCGTACGTTGGACATTCCTGTCCAACGGGCGAAAGTGTTAAGTATCAGTGCGTATGTCATGTGGGGGTACTGACAGGTCTCCAGACCTGTAACCACCACTAATGGGTAACATCAAATTGGTGGATACAGGATTCCCATCCTGTGATCTTCTGTTATCTTCCCACTGACACAGCTTTCCCTTGCTGTCCACAAAAAAATCCATTTTACCAAAATTCCCTTGAATTCCAAACAATTACTCTGTACGTTATAACTGACCTACTTGCTTCTCGCTTTTCTACTTTGTCCGACTGGAATGGAGCATGCTATGAACGCCATTGTAAAGCAGTTTCTTGTCGCGTCATTTTTCCTACTGGTTGTATCTTCTGCCGTATCCGAGTCGCCTAACGCCTGGATTGATCCTGCGCAACATCACCCCATCATTACCGGCGACGAACCGCTTCCGAGCTGGAGTAGTTTGCCGAACAATGAGGAGTTTCCGCCGCCACCCGCAGTCGATACGATTGGCAATGTCTATCGTGCCGGACAGACTTGGTACGACCTGCAATACATCGGTTCCGGTGGCAGAATGATTCAGTATGATTCAGTGGCGCAGTGTACGCATGTTGCTTGGACATGTGGTTATGATAGCGGTGCTTCCACAATTCAGGTAAAGTATAGCTGTTTCGATGCTTCTACTCAGCAGTGGATGATGTGGTTATTGGGTCAACGAGTCACTCCACAAACAGTTACCCGAAGCGCATTTACGTCACTGGGATTGTTTAGTATGATTCCATTTCCTGCACTCCACGAATCCAATCCGCGAGCAACGGTACCAACCGGAAATGTCTATCATGATATAGAGCCCGCTGTCGGCTGTTTTATCAGTGATTCTCCTTTACCATTACTCTCCGAGAATGGAAGCACCATTCAAACCAATTGGCCGAAAATTGCGATTGGTAGAAATGGCGCAGTCCATCTTGTGACAACAGAAGGGGGTGCTACCTCCATTGCTGGAATGCAGCAGTGGTATCATCGCGGAATGTATGATCCACTTAACGCAACCATCACTTGGGGGCAACCCCAACTGCTCCCCGGTCGGACGATGAATGTTGCCGGTGAAGTTGCCGCATCCCGGATATCGAATCGCGCAGCGGTTGCTTGGATGCGTCCGGTCGACATGGATCGCAATCCACCGCCCGCCGAGTTTTCACCCTACAACAACAATGTTGTTTGCGCCATTTCGCAGAATGGTTTAACTTGGAATTTTAACAACTACCAATATATCTCCCATTGGCGGTTACCGAATCCAGCGCTCTATCCCGACACCCTCGCCGCCTGCCGTGACACCTTCCGTGCCTATAACGATATCAGCCTACTCTTCGATAACAGCGATGTTCTACATGCTGTCTTCACGACTAATCTCTACTATACCCTTCCCGAACCACGCATCTACACCTATGGACACATTTGGCATTGGCGGAGCGATGAACCGAATACACTTTGTTTGGTAGCCGAAGGTGGTAATCGCAATGTTACGCTTCATGGCAATCCCAGCGCATGGAATCGTACGGTACAGAACGGATCGCTCTCGATTGGTCAGAACGGCAATCTTTATTGCACATTCACCGCTTGCTACGATCCTCGCGATACTGCCAATACGTTGAACGATATTTCGCATCAAGGGAGACCGAATTACGATATCTATGTTTCGGTTTCAACTGATGGTGGGCATAGGTGGTCAACAGCCACAAACATCACGGAAACCCACACTCCGAATGCGGTCGCAGGTCAGTGTCGTTCCGAATGTTTCCCCTCATCGTATCAGAAAGCGGATACCTATCTTCATGTCTCTTACCTCACCGACTTTGATGCTGGTTCGGCGGTACTGAATGAAGGGAGCTGGACGAATAACGACTTCAACTATCATCGTGTCCCGGTTGCATCGATTCCCACGACGCCACTCTTACCGGAACGAAACATTAATTTCACTGCTCCAACTCCCTTTTTGAGATTAACGCAACCTAATGGTGGGGATCAATTCTATATAGGTC
>JAOTSC010000174.1 GCA_030247525.1 bacterium
GCGTTCTTGGGATTCGATTGGTGAGTCAGTTGCAACGATTGGATTAGCGGAGTACATCAAAGGTGGTCTTGTTACTCGCAACTTCCCAATCGAATTCTACGGATTGGACATTGGAGAAGCGGTTGCCGCGGCGAACCGCTTCCACAAAGCCAAAGAGGACTTCGCGCGTTCCTTCGGCAGCAAATTCGACGGTTCCGTTGTAGTTGTTTTTCACCCACCCGGAAACGCCAAACTCTTCGGCGGTCCGCCGAACAAACGCACGAAATCCAACTCCTTGTACGCGTCCACTCACAACGCCATGAACGCACACCCGTTTGGTCACGGATTGATCCGATAAATCGTCCGTGGGAAGGGAATGGTCTCGCGGACGTGGTGGATTCCGCAAATCCACGTCGTCGTTCGTTCCACTCCGATTCCGAAACCACTGTGCGGTACCGAACCGTACCTTCGTAAGTCGAGATACCATTCAAACGGCTCCATCGGTAACTCGTGATGCTTGATTCGTTCTACTAACACGTCGTAACTGTCTTCACGCTGTCCACCGCCGATAATCTCGCCATACCCTTCCGGGGCAAGGAGATCGGCGCCTAACGCCCAGCGGGCATCGAGCGGATCGCGTTTCATGTAAAACGCTTTCACTTCCTGTGGAAAGCGGTGAACAAAAATCGGCCGGTCGTACTGCTTGGTGAGCAGCGTTTCGTCGGGACTACCGAAGTCGTTGCCTTCTTCAAACGGTTGTCCTAATGCGATTAACTGCTTCACCGCATCGGAATACTGAATCCGGGGAAACGGCTTCTGTACTTTCTCTAACGGAGAAATGTCGCGACCGAGTTGTTTTAGTTCCTCTTTGCGCTCTTCGATGACACGACCGACCACCTCGACTGTAAAGTCTTCCATTAAATCCATCACGCCTTCAAAATCCATCCAAGCGACTTCCGGCTCGACCATCCAGAATTCGGTCAAGTGGCGGCGGGTTTTCGATTTCTCTGCCCGGAATGCCGGACCGAAACAATAGACGCGGTTCATCGCCATCGCACCAGCTTCCTGATAGAGTTGGCCAGATTGCGATAGAAATGCCGATGCACCAAAGTAATCGACCGTAAACAGAGTCGACGTCCCTTCGCAGGCGTTCGGAGTGAAGATTGGCGAATCGAAACAGATGAAGTCGCGCGTATCGAGATAGTCGCGAATCGCGCGAATCACACTGTGACGCACTTTCAGAATGTTGACTTGATCCTGTCGTCGAACCCAGAGGTGGCGGCGGTTGAGTAAAAAATCCTCGCCATGATCCTCTTCGCCGGGATCTTTGGGAGTAATCGGATACTCGTTGGATTCGCCCACCACTTCCAAATCGGAAAGAAAGATTTCGTAGCCGCCGGGGGCACGGCTTTCCGCTTTCACAGTACCGGTGACTTTTACCGAAGCTTCGAGTGCAAGTTTATCGAAGCGTGAAAAGATTTCTTCGCCGACGTGAGACTTTGACATCACTGCTTGGATGATGCCGGTACCATCGCGAAGGATAATAAACTTTAGTTTTCCGGACGAGCGAAGTTTGGTCACCCATGCGCCGATGGTTGCTTCTTTGCCATCATACTCGCCGATCCGATCAATTGTTACCACGAGACTAATCCTCTTTTTTTAAGGCACGGGTCATTAAATCCCGCGCAGCAATTTTAATGTCTTTTCCCGAATACATCACATCGTACATCGTCTGTGCGATGGGGAGCTCTACACCGCATGCCTTGCTCAACTCGAGGGCTGCGGTGGTGGCGTTAACGCCCTCGGCAACCATGGTCATACCAGACAAGATATCCTCGATTTTTCTACCCTTCCCCAATTCTTGTCCGACAAAACGGTTCCGGCTATGTTGTGAGATACAGGTTGTTATCAAATCGCCTAATCCCGACAATCCGGCAAAGGTACGGGCATCGCCGCCCATGACTAATCCGAGACGGGTGATTTCGGCTAACCCGCGGGTCATGAGCAAACCCTTTGTGTTATCGCCAAAACCCAAACCATCGGAGACGCCGGCTGCTAATGCGACGATATTTTTCAGTGCGCCGCCCAATTCGACTCCAACGATATCGGTACTGGAGTATAGCCGAAAAGTTGGACCGGAGAGCCAGTGTTGCACTTTATGCGCATTATCAAGGCTGGGACAGGCAATTACCACAGAAGTGGGAAAGCCTTTTACGACTTCCTCGGCATGGGATGGACCTGATAATGCCGCGACACAGTCCGATTGGATGCGAGGTATCGCGCTGGTTATCACTTCGGTCATCCGAAGATGAGTAATCCGTTCTAAACCCTTGGTAGCGCTTACAATGGGGGCATGGAAGGAGCATTGCCCCAATTGCTCGGCGACTATTCGCATCGTATGACTGGGAACAACAATGAGAATCAACTCGGCATCGGCTACGGTTTCCGCAAGGGAGTTGGAAAATCTGAGCTCAGAGGGGATGGAAAAACCGGGCAAGAGTTTTGGCGCAAGCCGCGTTTCATCCAACTCACGGCAAGCATCCGGTCGAAATTCCCAAAGTGTGACATGATGCCCTTTGAGATGACAAAGGTTACCTAATCCGAGCGCCCACGAACCAGCGCCTAAAATGCCGACACGTATACTCATTTTTTCTTAACTACGAATCACTTTCCCAATTCGGAATAATACTTCGGGAATCTCCGATTGTAAACGTCGCTTACTGTCCTTCTTGGCAATCACAACCAAACCAATTCCCAGATTCATCGCTTGTCGCATTGCTTCTTCCGGGACGTTTCCGCGCGTGCGAATTTCTTGGAAGATGCGGGGTTCCTGCCACGAATTCCAATTGATTTCGAGCGAAAGTGAATTTTTTATGAGCCGTTTGGTGTTACCAACGATGCCGCCGCCCGTGATATGGGCAAACCCATGAACTTCGGGAAATGCACGCAATGCGCGGATTTCCGGGAGGTAACTGCGATGGATCGCCAACAACGCTTCGGAATATGTCACATTCGTGTTTGGCATTTTCTCATCGGGAGCGAGTCGCTCCTGCTCCAACAACACTTTGCGAGCTAAGGTGTAACCGTTGGTATGTAGACCGGTCGATGAGATTCCCCACAGCTCGTCGCCTTCCTCAATTCGTGAACCATCTAACAGCGGTACATCGTCCGGGAGATATCCGATGATAGTGACTCCCAAATCAAATTGGCCGGGCATAATGACGTCTTTGAGTTCGGCAGTTTCTCCGCCAATCAGTCCGATTCCGTTGCGCTCGCAGCCGCGGACGATTCCTTCCAGGATTTGGGTGTCACGTTCGGGTACCAATCGATCGGTTGCTAAGGTATCGAGCACAAATAACGGCTCGGCACCTAAAACAGCGATGTCATTTACGCAATGATTGATTAAACACTCGCCAATCGTATCAAAGCGGTTCGCCCAACTTGCAATAATCGTCTTAGTACCAACGCCATCGGTAGAAGCGACTAATCGCCGGGAGGCATTTGCCGCCTGGAGATCAAAGAGTCCGCCAAACAGACCAATCCCGCCGACGACACCGGGTCGCTGGGTACGCTTGACCAGCTCTTTGATACGGTCGACCAGTCGTTCGGCAGCATTGACATCGACACCGGCTTGGCGGTAGTCCATTGAGTGATCCTCGTAAAAACGTCAGCCAAGATTACCTGCGGTGAGCCGCAAGGCGGGTTGGCTAACCTCCAATTTTAAACGGGCGGACATGGAAGTCCGCCCCTACCCGAGATTTGGGCGTACGCCTTACGCCCCTACACAAACGAAACGACCGCCCTCACGGGCGGTCGTTGTGCCGAGGGCCGGACTCGAACCGGCATGAGGTTGCCCTCGGTGGATTTTGAGTCCACTGCGTCTACCAATTCCACCACCCCGGCGTTTCAAGCGCTGTAATTTATAATTTTCTGATGCGGAATGCAAAACTCGCGAAGGCAAGAGGAGATTTGCTTGGATGCTAAAGGAAAATAGTAAGGGCAGACACGATGGTCTGCCCTACCCAAGTTATTGGGCGAACACAAGGTTCGCCCGTACTCGTTGGTCGTGATTATAGAGGATAGGAGATGTCAAGGTTGCGAGCCGCGAGTGCTTCGTTCAGACGTCCTACCGGAGTTGTGTGGGGCGCTCCGTGAAGGATATCGGGATTCGTTTCCGCTTCCTTGGCAATCTGGATCATCATATCAACAAAGCGGTCGAGGGTTTGCATCGACTCAGTTTCCGTCGGTTCGATCATAATCGCTTCATGGACGATGAGCGGGAAATAAACCGTCGGTGCATGAACGCCGAAGTCGAGTAACCGTTTAGCGATATCGAGCGTTTTAATCCCAAACGCTTTTTGATTGTCTCCACTAAACACTACTTCATGCATACAGATACCGGGGTATGGTAGTGCATAATAGGAATCGAGCTTCTTTCGCAAGTAGTTTGCATTCAATACTGCGTGGCGGCTGTTCTCGGTGAGTCCGTCTTTGCCATTGCTCCGAATGTAAGACAAGGCACGAACCAGTACACCGAAGTTGCCAAAGAAGGTGTGTAGTTTACCAATCGTGTTCGGACAATTCCACTCCAGAGAGAATTTTTCGCCATTCTTGCGAATGCGGGGAACCGGGAGGAACTGTTCGAGATCGGCGCGACAGCCAACGGGACCGGCACCGGGACCACCACCGCCGTGGGGGGTCGAGAAGGTCTTATGCAAATTGATGTGGGTGATATCGAAACCCATATCTGCCGGACGGGCAATACCGACAATCGCATTCAAATTGGCGCCATCCATGTAGACCAAACCGTCTACTGAGTGGATGATGGCGGTAATTTCGGCAATGTGGGTCTCGAAGAGACCTAAGGTATTGGGATTGGTAATCATTAAACCGGCTGTGTTCTCATCGACCGCATTGCGCAGTGTTTCGACATCGACGAGACCATCAGGCCCACTGGCAAGTTGCAGGACTTCAAATCCGCACAAGGCGATTGAAGCTGGGTTCGTGCCGTGAGCGGAATCGGGGATAATGATTTTCTTGGGATTGCGACCCTTGCTCTTGTGGTAGGCGCGCATTAACAACAGACCGGTAAACTCCCCTTGCGCACCTGCGGTCGGTTGTAACGTCATCGCTGGAAATCCAGTCACCGCTTGCAACGCTTGTTCGAGTTCCCACATCAGTTGGAGCGAACCTTGCAGAGCGGCATCGGGTTGAAGAGGATGTGACTGGGCAAAGCCGGGGAGACGAGCCATTTCTTCATTGATCTTAGGATTGTACTTCATCGTACACGAACCAAGCGGATAAAAATCCCGGTCGAGGTGATGGTTCATCGTCGACAATCTCGTGTAGTGACGAACGACATCGACTTCACTTACTTCAGGAAACGAGAACTCCTTGCGAAGCATCGTTGAAGGGATTGGTGAGGGTAGCTCGGGAGTGTCTAATTCCGGTAACGGTACGCCGGTTCTGCCGGGCTTCGATAATTCAAAAAGCAGAGGTTCAGGCATTGTGTTCTCCAACAACAAAAATGTAATCAATTCTGGTAAGATACGACTCCACTTTCAGGCGGACAAATTCTCATGTTGTTGCGAGACCGGCTGTCTGTATGTATGTTGGCAAAAATCTGTTAGTTACCTGCTTACAATAGCTCGGCAAAATCGACTCCTTTTGATTTTCTGGCAGTATGGGATTGTTTTGTTTGTGAGATTTTTAAAACTGAATTTTTCTAAGTTGAAAGCGAGTCTGCGACTCGTAGTGAATTCTACGAGTGGGATTGCTCTCATTTTCTCGAATCGCTACTGTAAACTCGGTTTATCTTTGATTTTGATTGTCAGTAGTTTCCTTGCGAAGGAAAGTTTTGGAGTTACTCTTCGGGTATCGAGTGGGCAAGGAATCATCTACGATTCAGAAATTGAACAGAGGTACCGGCACAGTTCATTTGGTTTAGGATGTGCGATATCGGAAATGGAGTACTCACTTTGGAGTCAAGTCCGCGTTGCCAGAGTCACAAGTAAAAGATACAACCGAACCCAAAGCGAAGGGGGATTCGGATATGCCGGTTACATACCGGCAACCGCATGGTGGGTCGGCGGCGGTGGATTTGGTAAAGGAGAACAAGGGACACTCCACACATCGTTGTTCTGGGGTCAAGCAAGTTATGGGTTGCAATCTCGTAAGTGGTTACAATTCGCTGTGGTTGGGGGTACTCGAACCGAGTTTAGCAGGGATAGCAGAGTAGGCCAAGTCGAAGTATCTTTACTGCAACTCCCGGATAACAGTAAATGGCAAGCTGGTTGTTTTGTATCTGTTGGTACTCATCAGTTACCCGGTGGTGGTGGTGTTCTCACCTACCAGTGGTTTGGTAAAAACTGGCAATGGAAGACCATGCTTTCAGCTGGTGATTTCCCGCACTGGTTTGAACGGGAAACTTTGTTAAAATATGAGACAATCGACCGCATGGAAGGGGTCGGAAGAACAATGATTGTTATTCAGTTTTCACCGAAGCTTCGTTGGGAAAACACCATCGAATACAATCGAGCTCACGAGGAGGATTCATGGTTTGTCAACAGCGGTCTCGCTTATCAGTGGTAGTTATTACTCTCGCGGTGGGGATATTGCTTGTACTACCAATCAGCAGTTTCGCCCAATCGGTATTAACGAGTGGATTGAAGTATAACGATAAAGGGC
>JAOTSC010000175.1 GCA_030247525.1 bacterium
AGCGGTATATCCGCGAAACCCTTGAGATGACAAAGCCGGCATCACCGAAGTATGTTTTCGCCAGATTGAAGGAAAAAGTTGAGAATACCCTGCAAATGATGGCGGGGGAGCTCGATCCACAGCGATTTTATGTACAGATGCATTTCGATGCCGATGCCGATTTCGTAAAAATGGACCCCGATCAAATCAGACAAGTCTTATATAATTTATTAAAAAATTCGATTTACGAAATGCCGGATGGTGGAATAGTTACGATTTCCGGTCGGCGTCACGAAGAAGAGATTCATCTCGATGTCCGCGATTACGGTCGTGGCGTTCCACCGGATGTCGTTGATCAAATCTTCGAGCCGTTCTTTACAACAAAAGCGACCGGATCCGGCATCGGATTGTCGCTCAGTTCCCAAATCATGAAGAATCACGGGGGACGATTGGATTATGTACACCATGATGGTCCAGGTGCAACATTCCGATTGGTGTTCCCGATTCCCAATCTTGGAGGTGAATTATGAAACGGATTCTGTTAGCGGAAGATGAAGCCGCACTGCGCCTCCTCTATGAGCGAACGTTCCAAAAAGCCGGCTATGAAATCAAAGCAGTGGGAACCGCTCAAGAAGCGGTTGCAGAAGCAACATCCAGTCATTTCGATTGTATTGTGTTAGATATTCGGATGCCCGGTATGGATGGCATCGAGGGGATGCAACGAATTCTTGCCAGTGGCAAACGGTGTCCGATCGTACTCAACACCGCATACACATCCTACAAGGATAATTTTCATACCTGGTCTGCGGATGCCTATATCGTCAAATCTTCCGACACTTCGCCATTGGTCGATACTGTGAACCGATTGACCGGTGACTCCTAGGTATGAGTGATGTTCGTACGAAAAGAAACCGGACAGCGAGGGGGTGTCCGGTTTTTTTTATGCTCGGTTTCTGTGTTTTTCAATTCGTTGTCAGTCAGGAACTGCTACCACACGAATTCAGACAGTAGTATGATTTCCTGAGCTTACTTGCCACTACGTTGATAAGTGATTGTATCACTCGCTTGAGGTATAGCGCTATAGCCCTCGATGTAGGCATTCACCTGGTTGGTACTCTCCAATTGTCCGGGTTCTAAGAATGCCTGCTGCTCGGTCACTCGTAAGTAAACGGTGGCATTCCCATTGCCATTCGGATCGGTGTAACCCGGATAATTACCGGTACGCAAGCGGGGCGGCGACATCGGAGTCGTCGCATTTACTGTTGAATAGATACGTCCCCGTTGACAAGAAAACCTTACTGGGGCACGGGCAACACGCATACCATTACCATCGGTAACAATCGCCACTAACAGATGTTGCGCGGGTGATCCCATGGTAGTAAAGTTCCAAGTCATTGGCGCAACCTGTAGGTCGATGTGTCCATCAAAGAGTGGCAGGTGTTCGCGGGCTGCACCTTGTACAATGATCGGAGCGCCAGTGGTATCGCGGCTGTCGGCAAATGCGGTAACAGTCACCGTATCGAAAGCGTTGTAGCTCTGATAGGTCAAGCGAGAAAATGCCATTCCAGGAACCCGGATTCCGGTTGGTCCTATATTTCCGGTCGATGTTTGTGAAGCAAAAGCAAGGGTGTCCGGTGTAACGACAAAGCGGACAGCAGTATTGTTCTGAACCGGGTTCGAGTAACGATCCTGGATTTGGGCAGATACGGACACCGATACCAACCCTCCCCCTTCGCCCTGTGCGGTGCTTCGATCCCAACTTACATAGGCATAAGCCGGCGGCCCTTGAAGAATTGTTACGGTAAGCGTTGTCGCAATTGAATCGGAGGCACTCTGTTTTGCAATGCTTCCCAAGTATACAGCTTGAATGAATGCAGGACCCGGGCGGATGCCAGAATGTAACTGTGTTGCAGCATATCCGGTTGCATTCGACAATAGTGTGATTGTATTGCTATTGTTCTCTACAAAGAAAGGTCTGTTCTCAACTGCACCAAAGTTCGCGCTGTTTGTAATCGTCAAGCGAACCAAACTCGGCGATAAAACCGGATTGCCATCTTCATCCAGCAGTTGTGCTTGCAACTCGGTTTGCGAAAGACTTCCTGTTCCACTCACCGTGATTTCTAAGTCGGTGGAAGTGAATTGTAGAGACGCTGGCTCGTTAGGAATAATGGTAAAAGGTCGTGTTAGACGCAGTACTCTAACTTGACTCTGAATCGAAACACTGACGGTACCATTTCCGGTAAGTGTACCAGCTTGCAATGATGCAAAAGCTGTGTCACCTGTGTTACTATATCCTAACAAATTTACTATTGCGTATCCACTTGTTTCCCATTGCAAAGGAGGGTGTAAAATCGCATTTCCATAGGAATCACGAACGGTAGCTGTCAATGAGTAACTCTCATTGAAATGCAATGGATGAGATATCGGAGTAAGCGTCAATACTTCGGGATGACTGGTTCTCGCAATGAGTGGCATTGTTTGTGAAACCAGAATTGTATCGATTCTAATCGTGGCGATAAGGGTGTCGATAGATTGACCAATCCCTAATCGGTATAAGTTACTTCCATATCCTACCAAAGTGTTTGTCACCGAATCGAGCCACATTCCTCGTCCAACACTCGACCAATGTATCGGGTAGTCATAGCGAACTTGATTCCATCGCTCATCATAAACCGTTACCCAGTAGGATAGTGTGTCGTTCGGAATTGCAATGACAAACTGCTCACCTTCCAACGAGAGATGTCTGGGAGTGTGATCGTACACGGAGATCAGTTGCGATGCAGTAACTGCCAGTGTATCGGTACCGAATGTTGCATAGATGGTATCGACCCCAATTCCATTTCCAATCCGGTAGTGGTTTGTTGCGATACCGGCATAGGTCGTATTCATCGTATCGAGCCACTCCCCATTCCCGTGGCTAGTCCAGCGAACAACCATACTATCGGGAACGGCTACGCTATCGCTATTGCGTATGGTAACGATAGCAAGCACCGAATCGGAAGGGTACGGCGGGGATTGAAAGTAAGTTAACGACATCGATATCGAATATGGTCCATGGAACACCGGTGGATTCACACTATTGTTATCCGGTTTAGTCGATTGGCGTTCGCAACCAAGAGTAAGAAGTAGCGTGAGAATAAGCAGTGAGAGTATACGAAGCATCGTAGACATAACATCCTCCGCAAATGGGGTGAGCGGTCAATTCATCAACACACAAAACAAAACTTAACACATACAGTAATAATATACACAGCCAGCGATGGAAATACTCCTGATTTGAGTACTTCTGAAAAGAATTTGCCGATGGACTCAGTAGTATCGTAGAATCCAATTGTTAAACAACTGATTATCAATTCTTTGGAATAGAAATGGGAACCGGGAGTCCATTTTTATTGATGTGAACCAGAGTCACTGTGACGGCATGGGCATCCATGTGCTGTCCACTTTGGACATCATTTATCACTACCCGCAGGTTGACGGTGATACTCGTTCTTCCAAGCGTGTAACCATCGGCAAGGAATTCTACCAAATCCCCGATTTTTACTTGACGTTGGAACTCAGCGTTTTTAAAGGCACGAGTTAGCAGTCGCTCGCTACCGATGACTAACATGGCATAAATGACTGCCGCCTCGTCAATCCAAGAGAGCATAACCCCTCCGTACAGATTCCCGCCGACCCCCAAATCACGGGTGAGAACCATGTGGCGGGTGATAACACCAAAGGGTCCGACCGGTTTGGTAATTTCGGTCGCTTCGGTTTCACTCATCGGTATATTTTTCCGAAGTTGATCGATGGCTGCTTTGGCACGCTTTAATGGCATGGTTTCCTCAAAACAAGTACTCGATAAGTTGCGATTTTTTTTCTTTCAGTCAAAATAGTAGCGGATTCACAGGGAATTCCTTATGTTGAGAAAACCTTTCGTATTGTGCTGTTTGTCCGCTACATCATTCGGAACCGCCATGAAACGAGTCCTTTTGTTTTTCGTTTGTTTCGCGTTGGTGCTTGCCTCCTGTAATGCCGATCAAAAGGATTTGCGCACATTTTCTGTTGAGATTTCACCACATGTCACGCTCGATAGTCTGCACGTCGTCGAAGGCGCTCGGCTTTTATTCATTGCCAAGACCTATGCCAGTTCCCAAGTCGAAGCCTTTGAATACCGGTGGTTCGCATTTCTTCGGATTGGAACCGATTCGATCGACATTTCGACAAGCTGTTTGAATGAGCTGCAAAACGATTCCGTGTGGTTCACCGTACCAGATACCAGTGGTCGATTAGTAACCCTACGTTGTATTGCAAGTTGGGTCGATGGTAGTGGTACCGGTGAAATCACATTCCCTCTTTTCCGATATCAACCTGCTGAACACCCTGCCTTCTTGGGGGAAAATGCATCTTGCAATGCTTGTCATGCCCCCTATTTTCGGGCATGGTCACAAACTTCCCATGCGACTGCCGGATATCATCGGCGTACTCAATCAAGTTGGTCAAATGCCTGCAACGAATGTCACACAACCGGGTATCTGCCAACTATTAACAATGGTGGATTTGACGAACGTCCGGTATCTGCTTACGATCACGTCCGTTGCGAATCGTGCCATGGTCCTTCTGAGTACTATGGCGAAAGCGGCATTAATCATACTACAGCCAATGGATTTCGCGGCGCAGTTATCCTGCCCGACAGTGTTTGTCTCAAGTGTCATACCGATTATCATCAACCGCTGACAACGCAATGGCGAAGCTCTCGGCATGCAAACTCGGCTACCCATTCGGTGTTCGCAGCATTGTCACAACCGGAGTTAGACCGTTGTTCGCCCTGTCATATTGCAAGGGAAAGTATTCGGCGATTGGATGGAGATTCGCTTTCCCATTGGCCATCGGATCCCAACGAACAAATCGGTATCGGTTGCGTTGTGTGTCACGATCCCCATGCAACACGTTACTCATTACCGAATGGAAAATCTCTCCGCAAACCGGTCGATGAGCTGTGCGCTGCTTGTCACCAAGCAGGGATTGATGGCACTCCTTCTTTAACTAATCATCCCCATCATCCGCAAAGCGATCTCTTGGAAAACCGGTTGGATGCCATCCTCCGATATCCATCGGCAGTGTATCCAGCACAGGGATCTCACGAGGGGGTACAAGGAAGCTGTATCTATTGTCATGTTACAGGAAGTGGTTCATTGGTAGGTCAAGCGATGGCGAGTGGTCATACATTTACGGTGCTGGTTTCAACCTGTCAGCAGTGCCACTCCAATGCTGGGAATAATTATATAGCTTTACAACAAGATACTGTACTAACTCTGATGAACCGCCTACAACAAGGATTGGAACTTAGTATCCAAAACGGGGATAGTACCTCGGAGGGGTTCTTACGGGCGAGATGGACTTATCTATTTCTCGATCGTGACGGATCCTTGGGAATTCACAACTACGTTTTGACGCGGGCAATGTTGCTTGCGATTCCGGCAGAATATCTCCCTTAGCAGTGGTTTAATTGTTAGCTTGTCGAATTGGTTTTTACGTGTAGGATGTCGCGCCAGTGAAGTTTGAAAATGATCATCGATATTACTCCGCTCACATTATTCCAGAAATACGAGAAAAAGTGGGTGAGAACGGCGATTACGACTGCTTGCTCTTCGGGAACACCGTAAGCCACTAATCCTAACTTGCAGAATAAATGGTAGGTTCCGACAAATCCGGGGGCGGCGGGAATCGTCGCTCCCAATGCCGTTAGAATCGTTACAGCGATGGCTTCTTTCCATGTTATCGGTAATCCTAAATCTCCTGCGAAGGGTAGAAACGTTGCCGCTCCAATCAGCCACATCAAAAAGGTCACCAATAATGCAGGTAGCGAGGAACGCCAAATCTGGAGTCCACCCATTCCTACCATCATCCTACCATACAGTGCACCAAAACCGGTTGTTGCTTCCCCTTGTTTTCGCACTTTTCGGCGATGCAGCCATGATAGGATAAGAAAGACTGCTAAAGCCGCAAGGACGATGGTAATCGAAAATCTTGCGTATTGTTGAAATGCAGCGGGAAACGAACCTATCGTCATTGCAATCATCAGCATTATGATTAATGCGATAAGATCAAGCACTCGCTCTAAAACAATGTTACCCACCGTGCGAGCGCCGGAAATTCCAAACCGTTGTTTCAATACTAATGCACGGACAATCTCACCAATTCGTAACGGAAGAATGTTATTGGCAAGCGCACCGATTTGCGATAAATGATATGTAACGGAAAAGGGGATCGGCGCTATCGGTTTTAGCAACCACTGCCACCGATAAGCGCGGGCAAAGAGAAAAAGGATATTCAGGAGCGATAAGAGCGCAATCGTTGAAAACGAAACTTTGCGTAATGTCTCAGTGACCTGTGACCAGTCAATACCCCTGAATGTTAACCACAAGGCTGCGACACTAATGGCACCTCCGAGGAGCGGAGTGCCGATTCTTCGTAGCCATTGTTTGATCTCAATCACACACATTACCCAGTTTTTGAACCCATTGTAACGAATTCTACCCTACTCTACAACTAATGTTATGATTTTATTCGTCCGGAACGCTTCATTCCGTAGTCATTTCACAATGAACAACTGCTCGGCGAGAATTGTTCCGATGGTTTGATTTTTTGAGATTCATTCCCCA
>JAOTSC010000176.1 GCA_030247525.1 bacterium
CTTAATTTTCATACCGGAGAGGTTTGTCGTGTTATCCGGATCAGCAGTTTTCGAGTGCATGCTCGATTCCGGATTCGGGAATTGGAGTCCAGTCCAGGTCTGGAAGTGGATATCAAATTTCCGTTCTTTCACCATCTTGAACATTGTTGCTGCAGTCGATTCCTTGAGGTTCAATTCAACGCCAACAGCTTTGAAGTCTTCTTGGATGACTGTTAAGAAGCGTTCCTGACCTTTAGCAAACTGCAAGTCAAGGGAAAACCGTTTGCCGTTCTTCGTTAAGTAACCGTCTTTGTCGCGGGAAGTCCATCCGGCTTCTGCCAACAATTCAGAGGCCTTTTGTGGATTGTACTCAAACTTCGGAGCGTTTTCGTTTTCATAAACGCTTGATGGGAAGTAACTGTTTAGCGGCAGATACTCTTTGTAGAAAAGCTTGTCGATTAACTTCTGCCGATTAAAGAGATAGCACATCGCTTTACGAACCCGAATGTCTTTCATCGGTTCGCGACGTTCGTTTAATGCGAAACCGTTAATACCCTGCGGTTCGTAGTTGTAGACTTTACGCTTTTGAATCAAACCGCGCTTGACATGTTCAAAATCGAATTCCTCAACCCACCATTGGGCACGACCGACATAGTAGACATCGATTTCACCCTTCTTGAATTTCTCGAAGGTGAGACGTTCGTCTTGGACAACAATGAATTTAATTCTGTCGAAATTCGCGCTACCACGTCCCATCGGGTTGTCTTTATCCCAATAGTCGTTGCGACGAGTGAGGGTAATCGATTGATCTTTGATGATGTCTTCGGCTTGAATGGTATACGGACCGGAACCTAAAAAAAGCTTGAACTGGTACTTCTGCACGTAATCAGTACCCTTCGTCTTGGCAGATTCGCGCTTGTCAGCAGGTAAGTCTGCTGAATAGTCGCCTTCAAGCGCGTCCAATTCCTTAGCGGGGAGAATTGCCATCGACACCGCGAAGTACAAGAAGTGACGCCAGTTCAATTCCTTAGTCGTCACGCGAACGATGTAGGGACTCTCGGCAACCGGTTTTTCGTACTTTCCGTAGAGTTGATTTGTATAGGGGGCAAGGATGCCGGGATCGACTAACAATTTCCAGGTTGCAACAACGTCTTCCGTCGTTAACCGGGTACCGTCTGCCCATCGGGCTTTCGGATCGATCCGGAACCAGAAGGTTTTCTTATCGTCACTGATTTTCCAGTGCGTGGCAAGACCCGGTGTCCAGTCCATTGTCATCGAATGCAAACCCATCAGCGATTCATAGCAAAGCCCTTGGATCATGCTGTTCAACGTGGTGTTGGCATCCTTGCCTTCGTGGCGAAGATTCGAGGGAAACTCTACCATCGACATTCGGAGCATTCCACCTTTTTTCGCTGTCGAATCGCCAATCAACGGATAATTGGTGTTGCTTGACCAACCTTGAGCTGCCGCGATTTTTTCAAAACCTTCGCCACCTTTTTCCGCCGGTACATCAGGCAGAGCTCCCGGAGGGGTCTGGACTGTGACGGTCGAGATGGACATTGGTTTTACTTCAGGTATTTTCTTGGAACCGCCGCAACCAATGGCAAGTAAGAATGCCGGAAGGGCAAGTGCGAGGAGGAGACTCCAGCGGAGTGGAGATTTCATCGTTGGTCCTTTCTACTGTCGGAAGTCAGGCTCGATGGATAAACCATAGTGAATCGGGATGAGCGCGGAGGGATATTCCAGTCCGCAGTGTTATCGGCGCTTCTCACATCCGGAACCACAAAGGCGGTCGAATGGAAAACGATTGACAATCGCCGGGTGCGTGCCGAAACGATTTCGATGCCGGATTTTGCAATATAACGTTATTAATGACCATTCTGCCACTCTTCATTCATCTCTTCATTCATCTTGCTTTTAACCTTTTCCCCGGTTTGAGCATCTAATCCGTATCACAACATGAACTCTACTTCTGGTAAGAGCTCGAAAATCGTAGAAATGTTGCAGTGACTCGATTTGCTAGTTCGGTCGAGACAATTCGTAAGCAAGAACCATACAACGAAAGATCTTCTCAATGCAACGCTGGATAATTGCTGGAATAGCTGTACTTGCGATAGCAGTCGGCGCTTGGATTCTTTTTTTTCCGACAAAATCTGCTGGTTCAGTACAATACCGGTATGCGAAATTGACCCATGGTGATCTCGTTCGACAAGTCAATTCTACCGGCACCTTAGAGGCAGTTACGACAGTGCAGGTTGGTAGCCAAGTCAGCGGTACCCTTGCCGCCCTTTATGTTGATTTTAATGATCGCGTTGCCAAAGACCAGTTGCTGGCAGTACTCGATACCACGTTTTTAGCGGCACAAGTTGCCGAAGCGGAAGCGAATGTCGCCAAAGCAACAGCCACCCTGAACGAAGCCAGACGGAATTTCAACCGCACCGATTCTCTGGCTAAAGCAAAACTGGTATCAGCCGTTGATTTGGATCAAGCAACCACCGGCTTTGAAACCGCACAAGCAAATCTGACTGCTGTCAAAGCTGCACTACTCCGAGCGAAGACAAATCTGACCTATGCGTTTATCCGCAGTCCGATTTCTGGAACGGTCATTTCTCGCAATGTCGATCGGGGACAAACTGTTGCGGCATCGCTTAATGCACCTACCCTTTTTGTTATCGCCCAAGACCTGTCGAAAATGCGTCTGCTTGCTGCCGTGGATGAAGCGGATATTGGGCAAGTCGCACATGGTAATCCGGTAACTTTTACGGTCGAGGCATTTCCTGAGCTGTCATTCAAAGGGGAAGTGGAGCAAGTCCGGCTATCTCCAATAACCTCCTCGAACGTCGTTACCTATACCGTTGTCATCGGAGTCGATAACGCTTCCGGGAAACTGATGCCGGGGATGACGGCGACCGTTACGATTGAAACTGCCCGAGTTGTAGATGCAGTAAAAGTTTCGCGTGCTGCATTGAGGTTCAAACCAGCAAGCGATAGAAATTCCTCGAAATCAGGAACTGGTAGCAGCAAAATGGCAAGTGGAAATGGAACACCATCCCAATCAGGGGTTGCAACACCCGCCAGCAAAACAAGCGGTAAGAAGCGGAAAGGTAGCTCTGGTAGTGCACCGTCTTTTACAGGCGCATTAGCTGGATATGCTACCGACAGCACGAAAACCGAATCGCAAGTGTACCAACTCGATCCGCAAAAGAATTTAATCAAACGAACCGTATTCATTGGACTGAGCACAAACACCGAAGCCGAGATCTTTAGTGAGTTACAAGTTGGGGATTCGGTGATTGTTGGTGTTGTCAATAACGCATCTGCTTCCTCTACAAATTCGAGTAGTAAGAACCCACTTACCCAACAAGGCGGTCCTCCCGGACCAGGTCGGCGGTAAGCAGTAAACAGTATGGATAGGTGGTAAAGAATGAACTTACTGAACGTTTTATTAGAGGCGTTGCGAGCACTAAATCGCAATCGGGTTCGAGCGACACTGACCGCTCTCGGCATTATCATTGGTGTCGGTGCTGTAATTGCCACGGGGGCGGTTGGTGCCGGTGCGAAACAACAAGTAACGGATCAAATTGCAACATTAGGCAGCTCGACGATTATGATTTTCCCAGCTTCAGGCATGTATGGCGGAGTATCGGGCGGCGCGGCATCGGGTGTCTACTATCTCGAGTTAAGTGACATCGATGCGATTGATAAAGAAGTGAAAAATGTGAAAGCATCGACTCCGATGGTTCGTACGAATGCACAAGTTGTCGCAGGATCGCAAAACTGGAGTACCCAAGTACAAGGTGCCGATGAAGATTTTATTGATATACGAGCTTGGCCATTATCCGCAGGTGAGAACTTTGCCCAATCGGATATTCGGAATAATGCAAAAGTCGCCGTCTTAGGACAAACTGTCGTTGACGAACTATTCCCAGATGACGATCCGATTGGACAAACAATCCGCGTGAAAAAAGTGCCGTTTAAAGTTATCGGCGTGCTTTCTAAAAAAGGGCAGAATACGTGGGGAATGGATCAGGACGATATCATTCTGGCACCCTATTCAACCGTTATGACCCGTTTACGTGGTGGTAACGATCGGATCAATAATGCAATGGTTTCTGCAGAATCCGATGATGTTGTGGAGCAAGTCTCCGCGGATATTCTTTCGCTGCTAAAATTGCGGCACCGGGTACCCGATAGTGAAACCGGATTCAATATTCGTTCGCAAACCGACATTATGAAAATTGCTACATCCACCAGTGGCACAATGAGTGTGTTGTTAGGTGCGATTGCCGGTATCTCGCTTGTTGTTGGTGGTATTGGGATTATGAATATCATGCTCGTCAGTGTTGCTGAACGTACCCGTGAAATTGGACTTCGGATTGCACTTGGCGCTCGCCGTCGGGACATCCGTTGGCAGTTTCTACTGGAAGCGAGTTTCCTCTCATTAGGCGGCGGATTAATCGGTGTGATACTTGGAACGACCGTAGCCAGTTCAATTTCAAAGTTTGTCGGATGGACGATGTTAGTTACGACCGATTCCGTCTTAGTTGCGGTTCTGTTTTCCGCTGCAGTTGGGGTGTTTTTTGGCTTCTATCCGGCACAAAAAGCTGCTAGTGCAAACCCGATTGAAGCACTTCGGTACGAATGAGAGAAAGCAGTAAGTATTTTTGATCTCGGGGAACGAACGAATTCAGTTTCGTCCGTTTTACTTATTGTGATATGCACTCACAAAAACACAACCAGCGGAAATTCTGCGGTATATTTGTGGTGAGTCAACTTAGGAAGCATGCTCATGGAGTTATCGAACATCTACTGGAAAAACCCCCTCTGGTTGTGGTTAACCGTTACTGGCGTCGCGTTGTTGCTCACCGCGATAATCCAGGTCGGAAAGGGACTAACGGTCCGAAAATTCAAACGGTTGGCAAAAGATACTGATACCGTAGTTGACGATATTGCCATTCTAATCCTTGCGAAAACCCGTCTATACTCGGTGTTTATCCTCTCGTGTTACATCGCTTCCAAGTTCCTAACAATGCCGCCACAGGCACTCACTGCTTCCAAGTACATCATGGTTGTGATCATTGCTCTCCAAATCGTCGTGTGGGGGAATAGTCTCATCGATTTCTGGTTGAGGAATCAATCGGGAAGCTCGGAATTAGTTGGAAAGTCTGCGTTTGGATTACTGGGATTTGTAGCGCGGCTTGGGTTGTGGAGTCTGGTATTGTTGATAACACTCAGCAACTTGGGTGTCAACATCACTGCGATTATTACCGGTTTGGGTGTCGGCGGTATCGCAGTTGCTTTAGCTTCCCAGAAGATTCTCGGAGACTTCTTTAGTTCATTCATTATCGTATTCGATAAACCGTTTGAAGTGGGTGATTTTGTTGTAATCGGCGACTACAAAGGAACGATCGAACGCATTGGAGTGAAGACGACTCGCATTCGGAGTCTTACTGGAGAACAAATCGTATTACCGAATTCCGATATCATCGATTCGCGCTTACGCAACTTCAAGCGGATGGAAGAGCGGCGGGTATCATTCCGGATAGGAGTCGAGTACTCAACACCAGCTGATAAACTTGAGCAGATCACAACGATTATTAAGGAAGTAGTATCAAGGCAACCGGAAGTGCGGTATGGTTTTTCGTTCTTTGCCGAATATGGCGAATCCTCTTTGTTGTTTGAAACGGTCTACTTTGTTCTCAGTGGAGATTACGATCTCTACACAAACACACATCAAGCAATAAACTTTGAGCTATTCCGGCGGTTTGAAGAAGAACAGATTCGCTTTGCGTTTCCGACTCGAACACTTCATCTGATCAATCAAGTATAACCGTTACAAGATTGTGTGAGTTGGAAAGTATCTACTCGTTTACCAGCTGTTCGGAACAGCACAAAGAAAAACCCCCTCTTCCATGAAGAGGGGGTTGCATCTATAAGAATGGAAGACTATTTGCCAAGGTCTTTCTTCAACTTTAGAAGTTCTTCCTCTGCGCGTTGCCGCTCGATACGAGTCTTCTCTAAATCGAGGTTCAAGAACTGAAGGTCGCGTTCGCTATCGACTGTCCAATCGAACAAGCTGTTGCGCGATTCGCGATTCAGACGTTCGCGTAAGGCCGCTGCACCAGCGCCCCGACGTCCTTGTCCCGCTTTGGCAAACGGGTCGGAGGAGTAGAAGGGGGTCGACGGCATATAGCGGATGTTACCCGAAAGTTGCCATGGGGTATAATTTTTGGAATCCTTAGGACCATAGCCGGTAAAAACAGTCGTTTCCTTCGCGGAAGAGACTAAAATTTCCGGCGACAGCATCAACTGCAAACCTTGATAAAGGTGAAGATTAATCATCGGGGCAAAGTAAACATAAGGCTCACGGCTGTACACTGTACTACCTGGTACCTTAACAAAGAACATACCATGTATCTGTGCACCGACTTCCATGTTCTTCATCGGATAGGTGTAAGCAGTTCCCCACTGAATAGACTGCGCTGCGTCGGATAACGTTTTGTTGTCGTCATTGTGGTTGTTATATGTTAACTGAATACCAAAGAACTGGCTCTCTTCTGGATACAATGGGCGTGAATACCAGCTTCCAGACCAAGTCAACGATGGCGACATACCCGAACTGAAATAAGGAGT
>JAOTSC010000177.1 GCA_030247525.1 bacterium
CTTCGTCCATCACTAACAATCTTACGTAAAAAATTCGAAGATTTCTCGCTGGAAGAAATTTTAAACGAGAACGAACCATTCATAGACTCTAACGATAATTGGGAGCGGTTCGCAAAGCTTCGCGATCAAATCGCCGATATGCAATTCCAGTTAGGCGGGGATTTGCCTGCACATTTGCAAGACGCGCTCGATAAAGGATTCGAGAAAATTCACTATCAGATGAACCGGCAGCTTGAAATTGGTAAACGTTTTTACGACGAAAAGAGCGGCAATCGTAAGAAGCGCTGGCATCACGCCCGGATGGAATTGGGCATCGGCGGCGAACCCCAAGAACGTCGAAAAACCTTATTGGAAGCAGTTATGGAGTGGGGCAATGAGGGAATTGCGGAAATGCATGCGTTATTTTCGGCGAATCGGGCAAACGGCGTAATAATAGTACGGGAGCAAACAAATGGCTGATGTATTGGTTGTCTCGGCACATCCTGATGATGTCGAGCTGGCGTGTGCTGGAACGGTTGCGAAATACGTCAATGCGGGAAAAACTGTCGCACTCTTCGATCTTACTCGCGGCGAGTTAGGTACCCGTGGAACACCGGAACAACGGTTACAAGAAGCTTCCGCCGCTGCGAAAGTATTGGGCGTAACAATCCGCGAAAATGCCGGTTTACCCGATGGTAGGATCAGTGATGCCAGTGAAACGCAGAAACTGGCGATTATCTCGGCGATTCGACGTCATCAACCGAAAATACTCATGTATCCTTATCCTGAAGATCGTCATCCCGACCATGGCGCTTGCGGTAGATTGTGCGAGCAAGCAAGTTTTCTGGCAGGATTAACAAAAATTGTTGATGGGAATGTACCACATCGTCCTCAACTCAAGTTTGCTTTTCATCAAGCGTGGGAGCAGAAAACTACTTTTATTGTCGATGTAACGGACACGTGGGAAACGAGGATGGCAGCAATGCGTTGCTTTCAGTCGCAGTTTCACGATCCGAATTCCCAAGAGCCAGAAACTTGGATTGCTTCATCGGATTTTTTGGAGGGGATAGAAGCGCGCGGCAGAAATAATGGCTTCAAAATCGGAGTGAAGTATGGGGAATCGTTCTGGCACCGTGGACCGTTACCAGTGCTCGATCTCATGACACTCTTCCCCGAATCGAAAAGACACGTATAAGCCTCCGGTTACAATACAATTAGATACAAAGAAAAACCGCGATCCTGTACATCGCGGTTCTTTATTTTGCTCGATTCGACTACTTCTTTCGTTTCTTCGTTACCGGTTGCTTGCGGCGCAGTAAGTACAATCCGCCGAGAAATATTCCAACCGATAACATCTGGGAAACAGTCACCGCGGAACCCAAATCGGAAAATGGTTTCATGCTCGATTCATACCATCGGATCGACTCAATAAGAATTCGTACCGGACCGTAAATAGTAAGATACAAACCAAACAATTGCCCCGGTTTCTTGAGCCACCGCTCGGCATACAACAAAACAAACACTGTGAGCAACGCGGCGAGTGACATATATAACTGGGTTGGCTGTACAGGAGTGTCGGGAAACTGCGCTCCTGCTGGACAAGTAGATGGAAACACGACTGCCCATGGAAGATGAGAGGGGAGACCAAAACAACATCCGTTGAGGAAGCATCCGATTCTCCCGAAAAACTCTCCGACCGCCAATCCGGGAACAAGAATATCGGTTAATGTAAAGAGCGGAATTTTTTTGAGGCGGGAATATAGTATTAGTGCAGCAATTGCAAAAATAACCCCACCCAATAACACCAAGCCGGCAATACCGATTGTACCATCACTTTGAATGGGGCTAATTGTATCGAGCCATCGTCCCCGGAAATCGTCGAGGTGAGTGACGATATAGAGAAAACGTGCGCCAAGCAGCGAAGAGATTAAAATCCAAAGCGATGCATCGTAGACAATTTCACGCGAGAAACCACGATTATCCGCGCGGCGGGCCGATAGCCAAATGCCGAATGCGAATCCGAGAAAGACCATCAAACCGTAACTATGCAGTGCAAATGGGCCGATCCGAAATAGTTCCGAGTGCATAGTTAATCCGGCTTTCCTGCAAGTACCACTACAATTTCCCCTTTCACTACCCTCTTCTCAAAAACTGCTTGTAATTCGCCGAGTGTCCCGCGAACCGTTTCTTCAAATTTTTTCGACAGCTCCCGTACAACACAGCAACGACGCTCTGTTCCGCAGACTGCGATTAACTCGGTGAGAAGTTTTTGCAGGCGTTGCGGTGACTCATACAATACGACAGTTCTTCGCTCATTTGCGATTTCGAGTAATCTCGTCTGTTTACCAGTCCTTGGTAAAAATCCCTCGAAAACAAACCGATGCACCGGCAAACCACTAATAACCAGAGCTGGTATAAGTGCCGTAGCACCGGGCAGACACTCGACTGGAATGTTCTCCGACAATGCCGCTCGAACAATGGAAAAACCGGGGTCGCTGATCGAGGGGGTGCCCGCCGACGAGATAACAGCTACCAGTTTACCCGCTCGCAATTCGTTGAGTAGCCTTTCTAACCGCCGACTGTAATCACCTTGTTCATGATAACAAATGACGGGAGCCGTAATCCCTAATTGACTGAGGAGGTAGCGGGAATGATTGGGGTCTTCAACAGCGATGACTTCGGCAGCTTGCAACACCTCTTTCGCGCGAATCGTGAGATCGCCCATATTACCGACCGGAGTCGGTACTAATACTAAGCGACCATTTACATTCGGTTCAAGATCCGGCATCGCGGGCATACAAAAAATCGGTTCCTACCGAGCGATTTTGAATTTTCGCAATAGGCGGCGATACCCGTTTGTAATGGGAGGTAGCGATACGGCGTTCGATACTTTTCGCAATCGCTGCCGGGAAACCGCTCTGAATCAACTCATCCATTGACAATCGTAAATCGACTCGGTGGTAGAGATAGCGGTCGGCATCGTCGTAAGAAAAACCGAGCTCGTTTTCATCGGTTTGACCATCCCAAAGATCGGCGGTGGGTGGTTTTTCCCAAATCACAGGGGGAAGATTCAACTGTTTCGCCAATGCAACAATCTGGCATTTGTACAAATCGCCAATCGGGCCAAGCGACCACGCGCCATCGCCGAACCATGTCGAATACCCAAGCAGAATTTCGGTTTTATTCGAAGTGCCGATAACAAGCGCTTGTTCGCGCATCGCGATATCGAAGAGCACCGCCATTCGCAACCGGGCGAACAAATTTCCTTTGCGTAATGCACTCATCTCATCGCTAATGTATCCATCCGCCATCGGTGTTATCTCAATGCGAGTCACCGGAAGGTGGATCGCATCTGCGACAAGCCGGGCATCGGCTTCGCTGGCAGGCGAGGAGCCTCTATAGGGCAACATAACACCGAGACAGTTCTCACTGCCAAACGCTTGCACCATCAGCGCTGCTACCACGGCGCTATCGATGCCGCCGGATAAACCGACGACGGCTTTTTGATAGCCAACACGGGTTGTTTCTTCGCGCAGAAACGAAACTAATAAGCGCGACAACGTTGGAAAATGCAACGTGGGCGGTAACGGTAACGACATTGTCTTTACGAAATCCAAATTGAATAATTTACCGGTCTAAACAACGATACTGGATTGCTTCAGCGATGTGAGCGGGCGTGATTTTCTCTGCTCCCGCTAAATCGGCTATAGTACGGGAAACGCGAAGAATCCGGTCGTGCGTGCGCGCCGACAAGTTCAATCTTGTAAATGCTTCCCGCAACAAGGTAAGTCCGGATTGGTCGAGTTCACAGTATTTCTGTAAATCCCGCGAGCCTAAATCAGCATTGCGATAGACTCCGCGTTTCCCGTGGTAGCGTTCGAGCTGGCGGGTACGCGCTGTCTGGACGCGGGTTCGTACAACATCGGAGCTTTCGCCGGGAGACATTTGCGCCAAATCTTCCGGGGTAACTCCCGGCACTTCGATTTGTAGATCAATGCGGTCGAGTAATGGGCCGGAAAGTTTTCTGCGGTAACGCATGACCTCGGCTGGAGTACACCGACACTCCTTTTTACGGTCGCCGAGAAACCCGCAGGGACAAGGATTCATGGCAGCGACCATCATAAATCGCGACGGAAATGTGAGAGAAGACTGAGCACGTGAAATAGTTATCTTCCCATCTTCGAGTGGTTGTCTGAGAAGCTCTAATACTCCCGCTGAAAACTCCGGAAACTCGTCGAGAAAGAGCACACCGTGGTGTGCGAGCGATACTTCGCCAGGACGTGGTATCGCACCACCGCCAACCAAGCCGGCGTCGCTGATCGAGTGATGGGGATTGCGAAAGGGGCGGGCGGGAAGTATTGCCGTATGCGCGGAGAGCTGTCCGGCTACCGAATGAATACGTGTTGCCTCGAGTGCTTCCTCTAAGCTCCATTGCGGGAGTATCGTCGGTAAACGCTTTGCCAGCATTGTTTTGCCTGAACCGGGCGGCCCGATGAACAGTAGGTTATGTCCACCAGCAGCCGCGATTTCAAGTGCGCGTTTTGCAGTATGTTGTCCCTTCACTTCCGATAAATCAACATCGAATACCCGGGCTTCGCGAAAATATGCGTCGCGGTCGATTTGTACCGGTTGAATTGCCTGCATGCCATTCAAAAACTCGGCAGCGGTTTGCAGCGAATCCACCGGATACACTTCGATCCCAGAAATCATCGCCGCTTCTTTCGCATTTTCCTCAGGGACGAGAACCCCACGGAGGCCTTGTTGCCGCGCCATGAGTGCAATCGATAACACGCCTTGCACCGGCCGAACTTTTCCCTCCAACGCCAATTCACCGACGGCAACAAGTTCGGTTAGCCGTTCGCCGCGGATTTGTCCGCTTGCCGCCAAGATCGATAAGGCAATCGGTAAATCGAACACAGGCCCTTCTTTGCGGAGATCAGCCGGAGCTAAATTCACGATGATGCGTTTCAGAGGAAAAATGTAGCCAGAGTTTTTGATGGAAGCGGGGACTCGTTCTTTCGCCTCCTTAACGCCTTGGTCGGGCAATCCGACTATTACAATTCCATTCGGGAGCGCCGGTTCGAGGTGTACTTCCACTTCGATTGGTTGGGCGTCGATGCCGCTCAAAGCGGCGGATAGGGCTTGTCCGAGCATGAGGTCAACCGTATTGTGATTAGATTCGATGGAAAATACGGCAGTTTCAAATCTTATGCAACGCAATCAATCATTTAACTGAATAAAAGCAACGGCGGGCTCGACGGCGATTCGGTCTCGTCGATAAGAAGAATACACGGGAGTACAACGGGAACAGATCCCGGAATCTTCAATTTGTTGAGGCTTGATCCCGATGTATGCAAGCTTCGTTTGGATGGTCGCGATTAAATCGACATACCACTTGCCATCACGATGTATGATAGCAGTGGGAGGAAAGGAGTCGAGAATCTCTTCACTCACCTCAAAACAATCAGTACGAATTCCGGGACCAATGCCGATACGAATAGATTCCAGAGAAACGCCCAATTCTTTGTGCGCAGCAGCAATCATGTTTTCTGGTAAACCTGCGACAATACTGCGCCAACCGCAATGTGCAACGCCAACAGCATGAACTTCCGGCGCAAAAAAGTACAGCGGAATGCAATCGGCATGAGTTGTACATAGCACGAGATGTTTTGCCATCGTCCATAGTCCGTCGGTAGCGGGAATCGCCGTTTGCGGCGAGTATGCACCTCGTCCGGCATCGGTCGCTGTTACAGTTTCGACGTGATTTCCGTGGACTAATTCCGCCCAAACCGTTTGTGTGAGCGCAAGATTGAGCGATTGAAAGAATCGTTCGCGATTACGAGTGCATTCGGAAACTGGTAGGCGATTGAAGGACATGCCGCCATCTTCGCGTTGAGAAAATCCAAGCGAAATCTTCTCCTGAGATTCCAACAGTGGCAATCCGGGAAACACTCGATTCAGTGGCGAGGTTACTTTTGACATTTGGGACAATGGTAGGTGCCGCGACCGTGATACATATCTTTCTGAATCGCGGAACCGCAAGTGTGACATGGCTCGCCAGCACGGTCGTACACGGTGAGTTGCGATTGAAAATTACCCGGTTTCCCATCGGCGCCGCGAAAATCGGAGAAGGTCGTTCCTTCCGCCGCGACCGCTTCCTGCAGCACCGCAATTATCTCACGATAGATCCGCTTCGTTTCCGGTTTCGTTATCCGCTCGGCAATTCGATATGGCGAAACCCGCGCCCGGAAAGCAATTTCACAGGCATAGATATTCCCGATTCCAGCAAGAAATGATTGATCGAGTAGTACATCTTTGAGCGCACACTTCCGGGCTTGAAATTTCTCGTACAGCAATTTTTCATCGTAGGAATCGTTCACTGCATCGGTGAGCGCAGCGATATCTTCCGGTATCGATTCATAGTATGCGAGACGGCCGAGTGTCCGCGAATCGGCGTACCACAAGCGTTTTCGGGTTTTGGCAAATTGGAGAACGAAGCGCGTGTAATCCGGTTGTTGTAAACCATATTCGAGGTGTCCGGTCATCCGAAGATGAACATGAAAAAAACCGGAAGGTTCCAGTTGGAAGAAGAGG
>JAOTSC010000178.1 GCA_030247525.1 bacterium
AGTAATGTATCATCTTTCAACCAACTCCTATTCCGGATTCCGTCAGAGGTAGTTGACATTTCGATTTGAGTCGCTGAAATAAACCACAGAGGCAATCATGAAGCCGATGAATAAATTGTATTTCCTGCCGACAATCCTCATACCGATTGGTTTAGGGGTGCTCTATGATATCTGGCACAATATGATTGCTGCTGGCGATCCCCTCGCCAGTATGGGCGGCTCAATCGTAAATCCCATCAGGGTATTTGGGCTTATCATTTTCCTTTCCTTCGTCTACAAACTTTGGGATGCCATTCAAGACGGCAAAACCCGCCCCTCGGCACTGATGGCAGCGGGTTTACTGCTGGTTCCCCTCTGGAACATATATTGGCGATTCAAAGCGTTCCTCGGTTGGACAACTGCCTATCACGAATATGCGCGACGAAATCAACTACAAGTTCCCACGATTCCGACTTGGAGTTTTCTTACTTTCAGCGTTATTGGTTTGGCGGTGGGAGTCTTGCGGTATATCGATCGGTTTTGGGAATCCGCTTGGATGGCAGCGAGTGTTTACGGTTTGCAGGCGGTCAATCTGGTAATGTTGGGTATCGTGATTTCTCACAGCTGTGATGCTGTCAATGCCCTCGTCGAGCAGGACATTCCGATTTCACCTCGAAAAAAACTTACCCAAATGCAATTGGTTACGATTGGGGTTGTTGCGGGGGTTGTCTTGTTGGGGGGAATGATTTTCGTTACCGAGACTGAATTATTAACGCCGCCAACAGCATCGAAACATGCCGACTTCGCAGTCGAAACGCTTCCCCAAATCCATCAGGCGATGAAGTTCTATCGTGACGACAACAATACCTACCCGCAAACGATCCGCGACTTAACCGAGGGTGGATACTTAACCCTCGATCCCAAAGTGGTGCGGGAATGGGAGTTTTTACTCATCGGAAACCCACCCACAAAAATCCAAGCGATCTCGACCAGTGCGATGCCGGGCGGTAAAGGGAATTCCATCCTGTTCGATTTAGAAAAGGAAACCTTAACCGGTTACGGACAAAAATGAAAGTTACCCAGATTCTCTATTGATTACACCAACAATAGGGTATATTGGATAGTGAGACACCAGTTTTTCGTTTAGCCATCGGATTTGCTCAAGAACAGCTCGCGGAAGGATGGAACAATGAGGAACGCATTTCTTCACCGAATTCCAATCGCATTGTTTACGTTCGTTTTCGTTTCGGCACTCATAACTGCTTGTACCGAAAAAGCGAAAAACACGGTTACCGAAGACGTTACCGTGAATGCACCTACTCAATTACAAGCAACCCGCAATGCCCAAGGCGACGTCGTGTTTCTACAGTGGCTCGACAATGCCGACAATGAATCTGGATTTGTTATTGAGCGATCTTCAGTTCGTTCTGATAGTGGTTATCGAATAATCTCGACTATCGCTACGGAAAATATTACGTCTTTCTCTGACTCCACCGCTCCTTATGACAGCATCTGCTACTACCGGGTTGCTGCAACTGCAGGTGAGCATGTATCCAATTATTCCAACGTCGCAATTAGATTGCTGAATCCGGTAAATGCTCCTCGATTGTATGAAGCTATACGTGATAGTGTCACCGGGTTTGTTTGGCTCACTTGGCAAGACTTTGCAAGCAACGAAGCCGGATTCGTTATCGAACGAACAACTCTCCCAACCGATACAAATTTCCTCGAATTAGTCACGATTGCATCGAATACGACCGAGTATTACGACTCCTCAGCTCCCCTCAGCGTTAGTTGCTCTTATCGGATTCGCGCAATTGCTGGTACAATGCGTTCAGCGTATTCGAATATCCTACGGGTTTCGGCAGTAATACTCACCGCCCCGGATAATTTCTCAGCGACGCGAACCTACCCGAATGAAGTTGTGTTGTACTGGTCGGATCAAGTGGATAATACCGTCGGTTTTGTCGTTGAACGTTCAATCACAAGCGCGTCCAGTGGTTTCGACACGCTGGCAACATTAGAAGCACACTCAATTACTTATACCGATACGACTGCTCCGGTTAACAATATTTGCTATTATCGGGTGTTCTCTGTTTTCGTTTCGCTACGCTCAGAATACTCGAATGTTGTGTCTGTGCCGATTTTCACGATTGCTCCTCCCCAATCGATGATTGCTACTCGGTTGGATTCGATGCGGGTGAATTTTAGTTGGTTTGATTTTTCGAATAATGAGACGGGATTTGTTTTGGAACGATCCACGCTTCGTGCTGATAGTGGATATCGCACTGTTGCAGTTATTCCCGCCAATCGACATGAGTATCTTGATTCGACGGCGAAAAACGACAGTACTTACTATTACCGTCTATTCGCTGTCGTACGTTCGTTGCGGTCGGCAGCCTCTAATATCGTTACCGTTCCAATGTTCACGATTGTCCCGCCCGGCTACCTTTCAGGCGGACGGCGGAATGATATGGTCGTCGATCTGCAATGGATCGATTTCTCCAACAATGAAACCGGTTTTCTCGTTGAACGCTCAACCAGCAGACCCGATAGCGGTTATCGAGTGATTTCGACCTTGGCAGCGAATTACACGATGTACACGGATCTAAATGCCCCGTTTGACAGTACGTACTATTATCGGGTGTGTGCGGTTGCCAATTCCTTCCGTTCGGCATATACCAATGTGCGAACGGTTTATCATGCGACGATGAATGCACCAAGATCACTCACTGCGTCACGAATCGGGATCGGTCTGGTTATACTGCGATGGATGGATGGGTCTATTAATGAAGCTAGATTTGTTATCGAAAGAAGCATCGCAGCAAGCGATACCGGGTATCAAATCATCGGACATACGTCCACAAATGTAGTGTCCTTTTCCGATACCACCGCCCCCATCGACAGCATCTGTTACTACCGGGTTTTTGCGCAAACCGGCAACCTACGCTCTTCCTATTCCAATACTTACGCATTACCATTGAATCTTGATTTACAAGCTCCTTCCGATTTGCACGCCAAACGTCGCACAAGTAACTCGATACAAGTGAATTGGATCGATCGTTCGAGTTATGAAGAGTCTTATCAGATCGAACGATCTATCATCGATCAAGTTTCCGGGTTTCAATTGATTGGGACGCAAGCACCCGATGCTAATTCCTTTATCGATACGCTTGCCCCGACCACTCGTGCCCACTTCTATCGTGTCCGAGCGACCGGAGGTCACTCTTTTTCTCCGTATTCGGCTGTTCGCTTCGTTCCGATTAATCAAACGCCAAGTTCCTCGGTAACATTACTCAGTCCGGCGAATGGAGCGACAAACCAAAATTTGGGAGTAAACCTTCGCTGGTCACCGGCACCGGACCCGTTGGGAGAAACCACATTTTACAATGTATATCTTTCTCCTCAATCCGCACCGGGAGCAATTCAACAAGTCGCCAATGGGATAACCTCTACGAATTTTCTCACCGGTCGATTAGACATGAATACAACATATCGCTGGAAGGTTGTTGCATTTGACGCTTTTCATCTGGCACCGCCCCCCGATTCGGTACCGGAAGCGACATTCACTACTTCAGATAATACCGCGAGTTGGTTAGATTGGAATGATATACCGCATACTGGAGTAGTCACATTGTACGGTAGTTACTCAAACTATTCAGCTCAAGTTTACCCAGAATACCATCTCGATTATGACACAACTTTTACTGATTCGTTACAACTCGATTTATCAAGAATATTCTTAGCAACACCTATTGGCGGGGATATCTCTTTTGAGGGAAGGAGCTTTACAAGTTTTCCACTAATCGTCGGAGAATCAGTTGTCAATGTTGACTCGATCGTTGATCTCTCCCGTTACTTATCTAATAGCAGATCAAATGTTTATACAGATTTCGGTATGATTACTACACAAGATATTTTGGTAGGAAGTGAAAATCTTACATGTACTGTAATGAGATGTTGGACAGATACAACATATTTCGGTCCGGGGGGCAGTTCGCCATTTGCCAATGTTCAAACAAACGTATCAGTTTGCCTAACTCCTGGACTTGGCGTTGTTCGAGTTTACGTTGGTTCTTCATCGTACTCAGGGAACAGGTTTTCAGTAAGCAGTCACAGCAGAAGTAGTGTCTACACAATTCGATTACCTTAGTCACAGTGATAACACATTTCTAACTAAAACGGGCGCGATAAATCGCGCCCCTACACTGATTCAAACAATAAGAAAAAACTAATCGTCGGTAACGGCAGTCTTCGTCGGCGGTTTCGCTGCCGAAGTGATTTGACGGACCCGGCGGCGGAGCCGCTCAAATTCGTCGTTCATTTCCCCAATCATAAAGCCCTTTTGTTCCGACGAACCGAGCCGGATCACCATCACGATACGGCCTTTGAATTGCCGGATATCGCGACCATCCTTGATCAACCCTTCCACCCCCTGGGTGGTGATGTTCTTCATTTTCCCAATCACATTCAGTACCCGTCCGTTGGAATCACATTCCACCAGAAATGGATAGCCCTTGTAACGCCGAACGTTACTGGAACGAATAAAGGGGATGCGCGAATACAGCGAAGTGTTCGCGCCAGTCATTGCCGTTAATGCCATCTGAGCAACCTCATCTTAGAACATTTCTAAGGTAGTATACCGAGGCGGTGCTTACAAGTCCTAATCACTCCTGCCGCCTCGCTACATATCCTTCTATCTTAGATTATTTTATTTCAAGTAAGAGATCGTGCGGGTTACTTGACCCTGCGGTGACGAAAGACGGATAAAGTAGGAACCGGACGATAACTGGTTCGGGTTCCAGATAAGGAAATTGTTTCCAGTGGGCAACCACCCTCGCGCTAACGTCGCGACCTCGCGACCGGTAAGATCATGTACAGCAATCGTCGCATCAGTTGGGTGTGGTAAGGAGAACCGGATCATCGTGGCATTGTTAAAGGGATTCGGGAAGGGGGCTCTTAATACGATAGAATTGGGTAAGGAATAGGTATTACTGATCGGCTCTCTCACTCCCGTTTCCGGAAACACGGGTGTCGTGCGGAAAGGGAAAGGATTGACGTAAGCGGGAAGTGAGTCACCAAGACCATTCGGATTCAAAACGTGACGCGGACCGGTGGAATCGCCCCACCAGCAATTCTGAGCATACACCGAATCGAAAACTGCAAATGTTGCTATTGTCGTGAATATTCGTGTGTTATCGCTGAAGTTCGAGTTGTGGATGTAGGCAGAATCACGGTGAAATCCATCAATTCGAGCAAAAATCGGCGATGAATTGCCAACAAAGTCTGATGAATCAACATACACACGATAGACACTTGCTATACATTGAAATCCAGTTATATTTTCAAATCGGCAATTTTCGAGATTCACTCGATGATCGGATTCGATTATACTCCGGCAGGTTTCATTTGATCCATCACCACCAAGAAACTCAACTCTTTGAAACAATGTACTACCAGATCTTGTTGTATCACTTCGAACACCTATGACCGGATAAAATCGAGTAGACACAACATCCATAAAAGTACAATCGCGAATAATTTGGTAATCTTGAGGTGAACCCCTACTGCAAGATATATGAATTGCCCAGTGTCCAACACCGATGAATTTACAGCTATCAATCAATGAATTACCACGCATGTTTATTTGGGGAGCGTTTCCAAAAAACTGACATTGGATGATACTTGCGTCACCAATTAGATCAAATGCAGTTTCACGCCAATCAGTTCGATCTCGAACTATAGTGCGAGTTATCTTAGATGGAACATTCGATACAGAAATTACATTTCTTGTTCCAACTGAATCACCGAAAAATCTACAGTCATTCACCTCAAGATAGGATGGAGTATTCCAAATATAGATCAATCCTTCAGATACACCCCATTGATCATCGAATATCCCTTGGATGTGACAGTTATTAAAAAACACTGAATCAGAAATTCCATAAAAAACCCCACTTCCAACAACCGGGCTAATCGGTGCTGTAAACGCTACTCCGGAAATCGTTAACTTGCAATTTGTGATGATATCTTGAAAGCAGCGCAGACTATCGGGACTCCAACGAGTGCTTGCAATATCTGAGCTATCGTTCGTAAAAAGATAATTTGAAGAAATGGTTAATGGTGTAGGAAAGGGATCACGTGAGATTGACTCTATGTAGTGTCCGGGAGCAAGTAGAATTGTATCGTTACTTTGTACAACTGATAACGCCGATTGGATAGAGCTAAACTCAGTTGGAACGCGTCGGATTGTCGCGTAAGCGTTTTGAATAAGAAGCAGTGATAACGTCACACAGACAATCCGGCGTGTCATGTCATGCCCTTATGTTAATGTTGCCAATCCGAATGTAAGTGTTGATTTGCGCCAGTAGTAGTATTTTCAGTTGAACAATAATACCAGCCACTCGTGCTTACACTAAAAAACTTAGTCTGGTTGTAAACCATGTCAGCTTGCCAGATAAGTTGTTGGTTCTGAGAAACAACTTTAACGTGAGTTGTTCCATTCTGGTCACCATGTTGATAAATGTAGTAACTAGTACCACTCGCAAGATAGTAGAAATCAGTATCACTCTCTCCATTGTCAAGAT
>JAOTSC010000179.1 GCA_030247525.1 bacterium
TCAATGTAAAGGGAAAGTTTCACTGTTGCACTCCCGTGTCCGGTTCTATTCTCGTTGTTGATGATGTAATAACCACCGGGAGCACGTTGCGGGAAGCTGCGATCACACTGAAATCCGACACTGTGGACTGGATTGGCGCGGTTACGCTTGCCAGCGCTATGAAACACAAGTCTTAACAAAGCTGCCTCACCGAGAAAGAACCCTTTTTCCTTCCTAAGGCAATTTTCCTATATTGCTTCGTCTATGAAACCAAACCAGAACCCCGATCGGATCCAAGAAGAATGCGCTGTATTTGGCGTATTCGGACACCCCCATGCGGCAGATTTAACCTATCTCGGCCTCTATGCGTTGCAACACCGCGGACAAGAAGGGAGTGGCATCGTAACTACCGATGGCGCTCATTTCTATATGCACCGGGAAGCCGGCTTAGTCGCCGACGTATTCCGTCCTCCGGCATTGGAGAAGTTGCCCGGTGATTGCGCCGTTGGTCATAATCGGTATTCTACGACCGGTGTCTCGACAATAACAAATGTGCAACCACTCTTTTCCGTGGGACGAGACGGTCCAATCTGTATTGCACATAACGGTAATTTGGTGAATGCGCGAAAACTTCGTTACGAGTTAATGGAGCAGGGAGCGCTGTTTCAAACAACCACCGATACTGAGGTTGTATTACACCTTTTAGCACGAACAACCGGCGATTGGCAATCCCGCATGCAAACGGTATCAAAACGGCTTGCCGGGGCATATACCCTGCTTCTGATGACTCGTAACGAGTTGATTGGTATACGCGATCCCAATGGTATTCGTCCGTTAGTACTTGGCAGTTTGAATGGTTCCTATTTGCTGGCTTCGGAGACCTGTGCTTTCGATTTACTGAATGCCAAGTTTATCCGCGAAATCGAACCCGGAGAGCTTGTCGTCATCAATCGTTCTGGTTTGCAATCCTATCGCTATGCTGATCCAGCTCCGGCAGCGCCTTGCATTTTTGAGTTGATTTACTTCTCGCGTCCCGACTCGTTGAGTTATGGCGAGAGTATCGACCGTACTCGCCGTGCGATGGGGAGACAGTTAGCGAAAGAGAGTCCTGCTAACGCTGATTTCGTGATCTCGGTACCGGACTCATCCAACGCCGCCGCGCTTGGCTACTCGCAGGAATTGGGCGTTCCTTATGAGCATGGTCTCATTCGCAATCATTATATCGGTCGCACATTTATCAATCCGACGCAAGAGCAGCGTAACGCCGGTGTTCGCATCAAGTTTAATCCGGTAACCACGCTACTCGTCGGAAAGAGCGTGGTTGTTGTCGAAGACAGTATCGTTCGCGGTACAACCTTGCAGCAGCTAACATCGCTACTTCGTACGGCAGGAGCAGCGCAAATCCACATCCGAGTGGCAAGCGCTCCGATTTACTACCCGTGTCCCTACGGGATGGATTTTCCCACCCGGGAAGAGCTCATCGCGAACCACCGCAACCCCGATGAAATTGCAGAATTAGTTGGTGCCGATTCCCTCAAATATCTTTCGTTTGAGGGGATGCTAAATGCCGCACCATCACCCGGCAGCGGTTATTGCTCAGCATGTTTCAGCGGCAAATATCCGGTCGTTGTTTCCGACGACTTTGCGGGAAAACTCGGTCTGGAAGAGGATATATAAACTTGCAACCGCGGCGTCATCCGCTTGATTGGTTCTTCGTCTTACGTCCGACATTGCTGTTCCCTGTCTGCACGGTTTTTCTTGCCGGTGTTGGTTTTCATGGTACACGATTCTCATACATCGAATGGTCGATATTCGTTATCTGTTCAATCGCAATGGGGGGTAGTGTCTACCTTCTGAATGAAGTAAAAGACATCCCAAACGATGTAGCCAATCAAAAAAATCTGTTTCTCCCCCAACAAATATTCACTCCCATAACCATTAAGCGTTTTGCTCTGGTTCTTGCTATTTTCGGACTTTCAGGACTTGCTTTCATTGGGAAATCAAGTTTCGCGATTATCGCTTTTGGTTTTTTAATCACGGGCGTTCTCTACAATTTTCCCCCCTTCCGATGGAAAGATAAACCATTGCCAAGTTTGTTCGTAGCAATGCTTGCCGGTTTCTTGATTTTCGCGGCAGGATCGCTCATGAACCAAAATGGTCTTCTCGATTTGATTCGCGGAGTACCTTACCTGTTTGCATTCGCTGGAGTATCGCTCTGGACGCAAATTCCCGATGAGACCGGCGACCGCGATTCGGGGAAGAATACGTTCTGTGTGATATATGGTAAACGGACGACCGCATTTAGTGGATGGTTGTTTGTCGTTGCAGCCGCCTGTTTTGCCCTCTTGCTTGTGGAATGGGTATTGTTTGTCTCGGCGATGGTTACTTTAGTCGTTGCAATTCCTTTGCTTAAAGAGCTAAATGCCGAACGCGCAGGATTTTCCGCGAGAATTGCCATTGTCGTGTTATCTTTTTTGATAGGGTGCTGTTATCCGTTGTACCTCGTCACGATAATTGTGTATTATTTTGTTGCGCGACGATACTACCAACTGCGATTTGCTATCGTCTATCCATCGATAAGCGGGAACAAATGGTAAACCGATGCTCATAAAAAAACCGGCAGGTCAGTTCGTTGGAGTCTTACAAGATATCGGACTGCACCAACTCAAGAGCTTCTCCAATCTCTTGAGCATCTCGCGTGTCGTTCTTGCGATTCCGATGTGTTGGCTGTTGCTGCGTGATGCCGAAGGTGATAACTACATCGCACTCGGCCTCATGGTGATTGCCGCATTAACGGATTACTTCGATGGCTATTTTGCTCGCAAACTAAACCAGATAAGCGAGCTCGGAAAAGTGCTCGACCCGCTTGCCGACAAGATTTGCATATTGGCAGTAGCACTCTGTTTAGCAAGTCCGGAACGGGAAATCCGCTTCCCGTTTACGTTGTTTTTGTTTGTTGCGCTCCGTGATATCACCGTTGTTGTTTGCGGCTACTGGGCATATCGGGCAAAAGGTCTCATCATGGTATCCAATTGGTGGGGAAAGTGGAGTAGCTCAGTACTGGCAGTGTTAATGATTGTTGTGACGTTGAACGTACCACCGCAACCGTGGTATTACTTTTTCATCGATCCTACTCGATTATATTGGATCGCGTTAGTTTTGTTGCTAATCTCCTCGCTTAGTTACCTCGTGAAATTTCTTGACGTCGTGGCCGGCTCGGGAACCGACTCGGCATCGTCTACGTAATAAGGTTTATCATGTCACCGTTACCGATTTCCTTTTACAATTCGCTCACGCGAAAAGTTGAACCACTTATACCGCTCGCTCCTGACGGAAAAACGGTAACGGTTTATACATGCGGTCCAACAGTCTACAATTTCGCCCATATCGGCAATCTCCGGACTTATGTTTGGCAGGATATTCTCGTTCGCACTTTGAAGTATTTCGGTTACGATGTCGTCCGGGTAATGAATGTTACGGATGTCGACGATAAAACGATTCGTGATGCGCAAGCAGCGAAAATCGACTTCTACGAATTCACCAATCGCTATACCAAAGCGTTTTTCGATGACTTGCAGACACTGCGGATCGAACTTCCGACTCACGCACCGAAAGCGACTGACTTCATTCCGCAGATGATTGAAATGATTCAGCAGTTAATCGCCAAAGGTCATGCCTACGAAATCGAAGGGTCGGTGTATTATCGCGTCGACAGTTTTTCCGGTTATGGAAAACTATCTGGACGTACGAAACGCGGTGAAAATCGCGCCCGCATTCAAGCTGATGAGTACGACGAAAAAGAAGGTGTGCAGGACTTCGCTTTATGGAAAGCTGCGAAACCGGAGGATGGTGATGTAAAGTGGGAATCTCCGTGGGGAGCGGGTCGCCCCGGTTGGCATATCGAATGCTCTGTAATGTCGCAGGATGAGTTTCACACTGATAAACATACGAAGAATTATTTTAACGGTACCTTAGACATCCACTGCGGCGGCAAGGAACATCTTTTTCCACATCACGAAAATGAAATTGCACAGAGCGAAGGTGCGACAGGAAAAAAGTTTGTGAACGTCTGGTTGCATGGCGAATGGTTAAATCTCGAAGACACCAAAATGTCGAAATCGCTTGGAAACTTTTATGTCTTGCGCGATCTTATCGAGAAGGGATTTTCACCACGGGCGTATCGCTATTTCGTCTCGACCGCAAACTACCGGATGCCGGTCACCTTTTCATTTTCCGGTCTTGGAGATGCTGCGAAACGGATCGAAAAATTCGACGAATTCTGGTTCGCTTTTGAACGCGGGTTCGGTGATGGAACGCAGGGCGAAGTCGAACGCAAGGTTTCGCAGTATCGCGTCGAGTTCACCAACGCTCTTGCCGACGATATCAACGTAGCCCGCGCGTATGGCATCGTATTCGAGTTTATGCGGGAAATGAATGGCTTTCGTTCACAAGGTGTTTTGAATGATTTGGAAGTATCGACAATTCGAAATCTGTGGTTGGAGTTTGACTCAATTCTGCAAGTTTTAACACCCTGGGAGGAGCAAAGCAGTCTCTCGGAGACTGATATTCATAACTATATTGAGAGACGAAGGAATGCTCGAACCCAAAAACAGTTCGCTGAGGCAGACGCTATTCGTAAGGAATTACTTGAGAAAGGGGTCATTTTAGAGGATACCCCCGGGGGGACAATCTGGCGTCGGAAGTGATATGTTTCACAAGTGATTTCTTGACAATTCCATCGAATTATGTTATCCTCCTGTGCTGTAGTGAGAAGTGGCTCGTCGGTGAGTTCACGGGGTAAAGCAAAAATTCGCTGACGTAGCTCAGTTGGTAGAGCTCCCGACTTGTAATCGGAAGGTCGTCGGTTCAAATCCGACCGTCAGCTCGCTGACGTTAGAAGAATTGCGAACAACCTCTGCGACGTTAGGTCGTTTTACCGACCGGACCGAAATGGTTCTGTCGGTTTTTCTTCGATTGATCTTTGTTTGGTGGGGTGGCCGAGTGGTTAATGGCAACAGACTGTAAATCTGTCGTGCACCGCACTACGTAGGTTCAAATCCTACCCCCACCACATCGAAATTCTTAGCTCAAACATTCCTGTTTGAGCTGGTACTTGAAAGTTAGACAACCCGCCTTGCGGCTCACCGCAGGTTATCCTGTCTGACCAGTTCTTGAAAGCGGGAGTAGCTCAATTGGTAGAGCATCAGCCTTCCAAGCTGAGGGTCGCGGGTCCGAACCCCGTCTCCCGCTCTCATTTTGCAGCGGTTGCTTTCGGTAAGCTGACGTAGCTCAGTAGGTAGAGCACATCCTTGGTAAGGATGAGGTCACCGGTTCGATCCCGGTCGTCAGCTCGAATTGATTTGTTCACGAACCTGAACTTGAACGAGGAGTAGAGAAATGTCCAAAGCGAAGTTTGATCGCAGTAAGCCCCACGTGAACATCGGTACGATTGGTCACGTCGATCATGGTAAGACGACTTTGACGGCGGCGATCACGTTATGTTTATCGAAGCAGGGTTTAGCGCAGTATCGTTCATTTGATTCGATCGACAATGCGCCTGAAGAGCGTGCCCGTGGTATCACGATTGCGACAGCTCACATCGAGTATGAAACGAAGAATCGGCACTATGCTCACGTCGATTGTCCCGGCCACGCTGACTATGTGAAGAACATGGTAACTGGTGCGGCGCAGATGGATGGCGCGATTATCGTGGTTGCCGCGACTGATGGTCCGATGCCGCAGACCCGTGAACACATTCTTCTTGCCCGTCAAGTTGGTGTCCCTTACTTAGTAGTTTTCATGAACAAGTGTGATGCGGTCGACGATCCGGAGATTCTTGACTTGGTTGAATTGGAAATGCGTGAATTATTAAGCTACTACCAATTCCCGGGCGACGAGATTCCGATTATCCGTGGCAGCGCATTGAACGCATTGAATAATCCTGATGATCCGGTCGAGAACAAGTGTGTGTTGGATCTGATGGAAGCTTGTGACAGCTATATTCCGCTTCCGCAGCGTGCGACGGATCTTCCGTTCCTGATGCCGGTGGAAGATGTCTTCTCGATTACTGGTCGTGGTACGGTAGCGACAGGTCGTATCGAACGTGGTGTTGTCAAGGTTGGCGAGACTTTGGAAATCATCGGTTTAGGCGCCCACAAGGATACGGTTTGTACCGGCGTTGAGATGTTCCGGAAGTTATTGGATCAGGGTCAAGCTGGCGACAACGTTGGCATCTTGATGCGTGGCGTTGACAAGAATGAAATCGAGCGCGGGATGGTTTTGGCGAAGCCGAAGTCGATTACCCCGCATACGAAATTCAAGGGTGAAGTTTACGTTTTATCGAAGGAAGAAGGCGGTCGTCATACGCCATTCTTCGATGGCTACCGTCCTCAGTTTTACTTCCGTACGACGGACGTAACCGGTGCGGTAAAACTTCCGGAAGGTCGTGAAATGGTATTGCCGGGTGACCGTGTTACGGTCGATGTCGAACTTATCACTCCGATTGCGATGGAAGAGAAACTGAAGTTTGCATCTGT
>JAOTSC010000180.1 GCA_030247525.1 bacterium
CGGCAATATAAGCGTAGCTTCCTGAAACTTTTATTCCGCGCGCTAACCCCGGAGTATTACAAAATCCGACTTGAGTGGGATTTGTAGTATTACTGACATTGATGATCCGCAATCCCCAAGTATAATCCGCGATATATATGTAGTTGCCAGCAACAGTAACACCGTAAGCATAACCTGGTGTTTCGCAAGAACCAACTTCCACTGGATTTGCCGGATTACTGATGTTGATAACTCGCAATCCTAAGCTGTCGTCTGCGACATAAGCGTAGCTGCCAGCTACTGATACACCCCGAGCATAACCTGGAGTATCGAACAAGCTGACCGCGGTGGGATTTGCCGGATAGCTGACATTGATGATCCGCAATCCATCGTTGTAGTCTGCGACATAGGCGTAGTTGCCAGCTATCATTACATCAAGTGCAGTGCCCGGCGTATCGTAATAACCCACAGAGATAGGAATCGCAGGATTGCTAATGTTGATGATCCGTAGTCCAAAGTTGTTATCTGCGACATAGGCATAGTTATCTACAACTGTTACACGTTCTGCTACTCCTGGTGTATCGTAAGAACCAACAGAAATGGGATTCGCTGGATTGCTGATACTGATAACTCTTAATCCCGAAAAACCATCTGCGACATAGGCATAGTTTTCTCCTATAGTTACTCCGTTTGCTGAGCCTGGTGTGTCGCAAAAGCCAACCTCTGCAGGATTTTCTGGATTACTGATATTTAAGATTCGTAACCCTCCTGAATAATAATCCGCTATATAGGCATAGTTGCCTACTACTGCTACATCCCTCACAGATCCAGGCGAATCGAAGAAACCTACTTCAGTAGGATTCATCGGATTACTGATGTTGATGATTCGCAGTCCAAAATTATCGTCTGCAACATAAGCGCAGCTGCCTGTAACTTCTACTCCACGCGCAAACCCTGGTGTATTATAAGATCCAACTTGCGTAGGAATTACCGGATTACTAATGTTGATGATTCGTAGCCCAGCATATCCATCAGCAACATAAGCGTAGTTGCCAGAAACTGCGACTGCTTGGGAGTTCGTATGCCAGAATCTGCCGAGGCAGCGAACATTCAAGCTATCCTGTGCGAATACGGAGGTAGTCGTTAAAAGGAAAAGAAGAAGAAGAGTGTAGAAAGAAAACGACTTGGTGGAGATGGAGCGCATCATAAAACCCTCCCGTTCTTGTTGTAAGCAGCTCTGTTTACAAGGTATCTCAGGATTTTCCAGTTGTCAATGAAGATTGGTTTAGAGTAAAAAAACGGAGAACGAGAGTACCCTACACACATAAGGGCGAACCTCGTGTTCGCCCTAAGACAATAGGGCGGCTGCCACACGCCCCTACGATACGGGTTTGGAAACCCGTAGCAACCAACATACAGTACAAACGGGGTGTGGGTGTCATACAGCGTAAGGGCGAACCTTGAGTTCGCCCAAGACAAAAGGGCGGCTGCCAACCGCCCCTACGATACGGGTTTGGAAACCCGTAACCATTATCTTTCAATACGGGCGGACACAATGGTCCGCCCCTACCCATCAATAAAAGAAATGAGAGTGCGATTATGCCGGGATCGGAATCGCTTCCGGTTCGATGGGATCGTCGGTTGTGGTCGGAGCCAATCCGTGATACTCCAAAAAGATTTGCGTTTCGTCTTTCCCCATGTACCGGGAGAGTATCCGAGGATCGGTTTCGGTGAGATCAACCAAAATCAACCCATCGACAACATTACTGAAGTCACTATCGACATTAAAACCAATTAACTTGCCACCAAGCTTCAAATATTCCCGTAAGAGTGTCGGAATTCCCTTATTGTCGGCTTCCAAGTCGGCAACAAACGACGCCACATCTTCGATGTCTTTCAATACTTCCCGGCTGCTGGTATGATGCAGTCCCTTCACCGGTTTCGCTTTGAAGGGATTTCGCGACTTAACCCATCCCGCTAAATCAGGATTTAACCGATTGTCTTTCAGGAATGAGACAATCACTTGATGCGATACTGCATGATAATCGTTGCTGATGCTAACCGGTCCAAAGAGTTTCTTATAACGCGGATTTCGCGCAACAAAAGCGCCGATGCCCCGCCACAATAATGCTAACGCCAAACTCACCCGTTGATATTCCACCCGGACAAATGAACGTCCCAACTCCAAAGCCGGCGATAACTGAGAGAACAACGCCGGATGAAACCGGAAGAGCGTTGCCGTGTAAAGCCCTTGTTTCCCCGATTCCATGAGAATCCGGTCGGTCAAACCTAACCGGTACGCCCCAACGATCTCCTGTTTCTCCCGGTTCCAGACAAAGAGATGGGTGTACGATTGATCGAAATCGTCAAGATCTACTGAGTTCCCGGTTCCTTCACCTACCATCCGAAAAGTCACTTCACGCAAACGCCCGATCTCGCCTAAAACATAGGGAATCTCATTAGCTTGCGCATAGAATACATCGAATTCGCGAACCGAAACCAAACTCCGCTCCCGCGGTAAGCGGTCAATTTCCAATGCCAGTATGTCATTGGTGATAGGTTCGGGGATTTCGGTTTGTCGTGGCAGTTTCTTTGCAAAAACCGGAGCACGCTTGTTCGGAGTGAAGCGATTTTCTAAAAAGAGAGTTCGTTCACGCAAACTTTCCATCATTTGTGAATCGTTGGAATAAGTACGGAGCTTCCGGTTGGGGATTACATTACCGATGGCTAAGCGCACGGTTTGATTCCGCTTATTGAGGAATTGCCGAGGCAATAGTGCCGTCCGCAATATAGGATGCAGAATTCCCGCGACATGGAAAGAGAAACTATTTTTACCATCGATATATATTGGCAGGACCGGCGCTTGCGCGATTCTTTGCAGTCTTGCAACCGTGGTTTGCCATACCGGTTCGGTCACTTTACGGGTTGTCGTTTGCCAGGAAGCTACTTCACCGGCAGGAAAAACCACCAACACCCCACCCTCTTTCAACCATCGTATTGCTTCTCGAATTCCCGATAGATTGTTGGCGATAGAGGAATCGGAAGAAAACGGATCGACATAAATGCAGAAGTCTTTGGTTTCGGGTACCCGCTCTAACATTTGATTGGCAAGAAACTTGACATCCGGTCGGATTTGCTGAAGCACATTGAACAAACCGAGACCTTCAATCATTCCAAAAGGATGATTGGCAACGACAAGTAACGACCCGGTTTTCGGCACTCGTTTGATATCTTGGGCATTCGCTTGAAACTTGACATACAACGATTCAAGCGCCGTTTGGACAAAATTGCGATTGGGTGTTACTGACCGGCATATCTTCTGATAGTGGTAATTCAACGCCTTCAATCCGAGCAATGAATCTCCCACATCAGCCATCCGATTACGAAAGTTAGACTGATGAGTGTTCTTCAGGGTGAAGAGGCTTACAGGCGTTTCCATTTCTGCTCCTATCGTATGCGGATGAAAGAATCGACAAATCAGTTTCTGATAGCTTTCACAGCAATGTATCGGAGCGCTGTTTACGAAAAATGAGGAAGAAATTGGGAAATCGTGAGGGAACAAAAAAAGGCGCTTGGGTAAGCGCCTTTATCGATAGTCGTTGAAATGCTATTACACGTTAAACTTTTTGCTGTGTTCTTCGAGATAATCGGACAAGTATTGCAAGTCGATTGGTTTCGTTATGTAGTCGGATGCACCGATATTGATCGCATCTTTTGCGACGTTTAAATCGTGCAACGCTGTTGCCATTAATACGATTGCAGTTTTATCCAATTCGCGAATCCGTTGCAACGCATCGATACCGTTAACTTCCGGCATCATGATGTCCAACAATACAAAATGCGGCGAAAATTGTTTGAACAGCTCAACCGCCTCCAAACCGCCAAATGCAGTGCGGACTTCATATCCGCGTTCCGATATGAAACGCTGGAGGATATCGCAAATATCGGGCTCGTCATCGACGACCAATACGCGTACTTTTTTTTGGGTTCCTTGGTCAGACATCATTTTCAACTCACAGTTGGTTTAGCGTTGCGCTGGCGTTCTGTTTTTTCGCACAGATACGGGAATATACTTCGTCGCCTTGCTTCTCACAAGTCGTTATTGACTAAGGCTTTCTTTCCCGTTTGGCAAACCAAGCCATCATCCAAAGTGCCTGCGCATTGTTCCCAATGGTTGGTTCATTACAAAGAAAATCGTTCCGGTCATCGAAATAGACTGCTTCTTGCGATTGGAATTTTTCAAACCGGTCGACCCCCTCATAATGTATACGTTGCCGTTTAACTTGTTCCCGAGAGCAATAGCCGGCAACAAGAGTCCCCGGCAAAGCCCTTTTGGTTAAATATGCAATTTGATGATGAGGATTTCGGGGATATTCGCTACCGATACCAGTGAAAAATGAAACCCCATGACTGTTATTCCCCAATAGAAAGTCGCGTTGTCGTTCCGCCAGCCAACGATACGAACTATCCTGTGTTGCCGATTCATACAATTGAGCTAACATCGCCACCCCGCTTTGCATAGCAGCCGATCCCCAAGGGTAGTTAGCGAGCGGGTAACTGAACGGATTGTTTTGTGCAATAGCCGCATAGAACTGTAAGGAGCGGTTTAACTCAGCACGAACTTCGGGGTTGAATGGGAAGATTCTAATTTTCGCTATCCCACCCAGATCACCCCATGAAATCCAATGAACAATCGGTAGATGCTTGAACAACACATTGGCTTCTTCGCGATAAACTTCGATTCCAGTGGCGCGAAACAACTCGGACGCCGCTAACATGTAATTATCGATACAACTGCGATCAACGTACATCGAATCCGGGCCTGATGCCCATACAGGAAGATCCGGTATCCCATTGTAAATCGTAATTGCATTCAGAAGACACTTTGCTGCGAAACTCGTATCGCCAACTGCTTGAAAACGGGCGGCACCGATGGCTAGAGCTGCCACAGTCGAGGCTGAATACGCTTGCGAAGGGGCATAGTATGCCGGTCGTTGATTCTCTAACGGGTCGTTTTCCGGCATTCGCCAACCAACCGAATGATCAGTCAAATCCGTTACCTGAGTTAAAACTTTTCCCGGTAGAAAATGTGCTTTTATCAACCAATCTAAACCGATTTTCGCTTCATCGAGTAAATCGGAGTATCCATTTCCGTCACGATCAGGTATTAGATTCGGTGAATACTCGTGTGTAAGCAATAACAAATATGCTGTGTACGCAGTCGTTAAAGTAAATTTGACATAATCACCGGCATCGTGCCAGCCACCTGTCAAGTCAACTTCGATCGAGTTCTTCCCCCTGTGATAACCTACGACTGAGGTAGCATCCATGCGGTGGCACAGGGCATGGAACAACGCAGGATTCTCACCACAACGCTGAACTTGGAAAAATCTCAACAACGAATCGCAGAGCGGCGTGTACAAGTTAGTATCGATTTGAAATTGCGAAGAGTTTATTGAGTCAACCTGAATCGTATAAACACCCGTTTCACGAACTTGTGAAAAGTCGACCCGAAAGTGATGAGGAAACGCCAAGTAAGGACCATGATCCTTGGATAATCGCAAGATGGTCGATGTGCCGGTTGTCTGATTAATGATGTTTGCTTCGGTTTCTGTTAAATCCTGGTGGGACATCACAACGGCAACTTTACTATCTGACGGAAGAAAACCGATTTGGTTGACCCGGATATAGGTATCAGCTGCAGCAACTTGCCACAGCGAGACGATCAGAATGCCAATCAACATGAGAAAAAGTCGATGCATGTAGCGAACGTAATCCCTATGAATGAAAGAGTGAAGAAGTTGAATGTTCTTGTTCAAACGAAAGTAACCACTGTTTGCGCCAAAGTCCGCCTCCATATCCAACAAGTTTTCCATTCGCACCTATCACCCGGTGACAAGGAACGATGATCGAAATTGGATTTGAGCCATTTGCCGTACCCACAGCTCGACTTGCCGACGGATTTCCAATTTGCATTGCTAACTCACCGTAACTCACAGTGGTGCCATATGGAATGGTACGAAGCTTCTCCCAAACCCGTTTATGAAATGGTGTGCCGGAAGATTCTAAGGGAATTGTGAATTCCTGTCGACTACCGGTGAAGTACTCTTGAATTTGAGCGAGATACGGGAGTAACGATTCTGGTTGAGTTAGCTCAGTTGGTTTTTCCTCGACAAAGTATAACGTATGCAATGCGTCACGGTCGCCCGTAATCCGGATTATTCCGATAGGTGTAGTAAGAAATCCGGTTTCTATACTCATGGCTGGGTTGTCATACCATGCAAGTTGCCGCCAAGCTTCCATTTCGGGTCATCAAATTCAGTTTGTGCCATGTTCTTCCATCGGACAAGTTGCTCTTGCACAGTATCATTCGGCTGGGTGATCCAATTGGCCGCAAGTAACTTCCCCATTGGAGTTCGCTCCTCTCTCGGTTCCGGTTGCACTTGCTTTCCAAATCCAGTTATATGTTCGGTGAGTGCTGCATTGGGTGAAACTTGGAGTTCCCAAAGGACAATTGAGGGGACTGACGTAGAT
>JAOTSC010000181.1 GCA_030247525.1 bacterium
GACCAGGACGCGCTATCGGTATTGGCATCGCAGGAAGTAATGTGTTTATCGCCGATGCGGACTCCGGGCTGCAGGTTATCAATGTAGCAAATCCAACGAATCCGCAAATTGTTGCTTTTCTCGAGACGCCAGGGATAGCGAATTCGATTTCGATTAATGGCGCAACGGCATACATCGCCGATGGTCTGACCGGTATACGGGTCGTAAATATAACCAACCCGCTGACACCACAATTGATCACTGCATACGACACCCCAGGCACTTCCGTGCAAGTAGCAGTTAACGGTAACTTTGCCTACATCGCAGACGATACCGCTGGTTTGCGGATCATCAATCTTGGTAATACTGCGAATCCGCAATTAGTTGGTGGTTACGCAACCTGCGGTTTTGCAACCGGGGTAGCTGTTTCAGGGAATTATGCCTATCTCGCAGCCCAAGCGAGTGGACTTCGCATTGTTAATATCAGTGATTCGACCCATCCGATGGAAGTCGGTTCGATCACTCCGAATGGAACCGCGACGAACATCACCTTCGATAGTTCCCTCGTCTTTCTTTGTGGAGATCGGAATTTGTATCTGCGCTGTTACTCGATAGCGAATCCCGCCAATCCGCAGTTACTGGGGACTTATCTCCCAATGAACGGCGATCCACTCCGAGTAGCTGTAGAAAATGGTTATGGTTACTTGGCGACAAACCTCGATGGGCTTGAAATACTCAACATTTCAAATCCCGCTCAGATAAGGAGGGTTGGTCATATCGATCTACCGGGATATTCGGTTGATATCGTGGTTTCCGGGAATTTCGCATATATCGCGAACGGAGAACTTGGATTAAGAATCGTCGATATCAGTAATCCCGCCAATCCGCAAATGTTAACTTCTTATAACACGGAAGGGAACGCCCGACAAGTGGAAATTTCTGGCAACAATGTCTATATCGCAGACGGTGAAGATGGTTTAGTTATTATCGATGTTAGCAATCCTACAACGCCACAATTCGTTGGATCGTTCAATACCAACGGCTTTGCCCGGGGACTTGCGCTTGCCGGAGAATACGCGATAGTAGCCGACGACACTTGCGGGATTTGAATCGTCAATGTGAGTAATCCATCGAGTCCGCAAGAAGTTGGCTTTTACAATACGCTGGGAACGAGCTGTGATGTCGTTGTTTCCGGAAGCAATGCCTACGTTGCCGATTACTATCAATTCGGTATCTATGCTTGTACGCATTTTTCGGGTACCGTTGAGTTAGAATCTCCGTTCGTCCCATCGCAGTTTTCGCTTAAACCCAACTACCCCAACCCCTTCAACCCGACCACTGAGATTCGGTATGCGATTGCGAAAACCAGTAAGGTGGATTTAAGAGTGTTCGATGTAACGGGGCGGGAAGTGGCAAAGTTGATCGATTTCCATCAGAATCCCGGTGAATACACCTTCCACTTCGATGGGAAAGCGCTTTCTGCGGGAACCTACTTTGTTCGATTGCAAGCAGGGGGTTTTGCGAAGACACAGAAGATGGTGCTCTTAAGGTGAAAGGTGTAAGGTGAAAGGTGTAAGATGAAAGGTGTAAGGTGAAAGGTGAAAGGTGAAAGGTGAAAGGTGTAGGGTGTAGGGTGTAGGGTGAAAGGTGAAAGGTGAAAGGTGTAGGGTGTAGGGTGTAGGGTAGGGACAGGCGTCCCCACCTGTATGAAACATAAGAGATTACCTACGTCGATCCCAATGAGATTGCCACGTCACTACGGTCGCATATAATTGCGACCTGCGTTCCTCGCAAAGACAAGAAGGGCGTGCGCGGCACGCCCCTACAGACGGGCTTGGAAACCCGTAACCACCAGACTCCAGTACGTTGGACATTCCTGTCCAACGGGCGTATCGAGTTCTGGGATTGCTTCGTCATCCACTGTCCGGCTGATTCCTCGCAAAGGCAATAAGGGCGTGCGCGGCACGCCCCTACGGACGGGCTTGGAAACCCGTAACCACCCAATCCTATCTCTAATTCTTTATATGAGAGATTTTGATGACCCATGCCTCGTTGCATGGTGTAGCAGCGATAAATTTCTCAGGTATTGTGATCAGTATTCCATTCCCAACACTCTGCCAAGAAATCAACTCTTCGCAGCCAAGAAGATGAACACACGCAGTTACTGCCGGATTCTGACTCGTTAAAAGGATATGCGTCGGTGGCGTTGATTCCCCTTCATCAGCAAGATAGATCGCATAGATCGAGCCATCTTTCCCTTGCGTCAATCGGCATTTCCCATCGATGTACGGCGCAATCGCGCGTGTATTGTGAATCGCCTCCCGATTGATGTTCATCCAACTAGCAATTGCTTGGAGCCGCAAGACTGCTTCCGGTGGATAGTTACCATTACCATCGACTCCAATATTTAGAAGGAAATTTCCCCCTTTCGAGACCACTTCAGCTAATTGGTGGATGAGTTTGCGCGGCGACTTGTAATTATCGTCGGGATAATACGACCACGCTCCCGCCATCGGCATACAAGTTTCCCACGGCTGCGGTAACGGTTCGGCAGGAATATTTCCCTCCGGCGTTAAGTAATTCTCTTGTCGACCTTTCACCCAACGATCGACAATTATCAAATCAGGTTGATAGGAGCGGGCGAGCGCCGCAAGATCATCCATTGCCAAATCTTGGTTTTTACATTTCTCCACATTGTGCGCCAATTTTTCGATAGCAGATACCGGCTGTACCCAACACCCATCCAACCAAAGAATATCGATTGGTCCATAATCGCGTACTAACTCCTCAATTTGACGATAGGTAAACTCTTTAAATTTTTGCCACAATTCCGGGTTGTCGTCGGGATCGTAGTTGGTGTTGCGGTCGGGCGTTGCCCAATAAGGCGACCAGTAATTGGGACTATGCCAATCGGGTTTGGAGAAGTACGCTCCAATCATAATGTCGCGCTTACGAAATGCGTCGAATAATTCTTTGGTGATATTCGCTCGTGGGTTCGTCGAAAAAGGACATGCGGGATCAGTAACTTTATAATCGGTCTGTTTCGTATCGAACATACAGAAACCATCGTGATGCTTGGTCGTGAAAACAACGTATTTCATGCCAGCCGCTGCCGCCCAATCCGCCCACTGCTCGGGATTGAAATCTACCGGATTAAACGTCGTTTTTAAGTTCTCATAAGCTCTCTTATACTCTTCGTAGTTGTCCATGGTGCGCGTAATCCACGGCTCAGAACATATCGGCCACGACTCGCAAGCGCCCCACTGACTATAGGTACCCCAATGCATCATCAACCCGAAGCGGGCATCCTGCCATTGCTCAAGTTTCGCTAAGACCAGCGGATTCGTTTCCTGTTGCATCATCGCTCCTCCCTACACTATTGGATAGCCAATCTACTTCGATTTTGTTGGTGGTTCCACGGTAAAAGTCGATTGTAATTGAATGTCACCGGCTGATTTTCCTATCATTAATTCGAACTCACCCGGTTCGACGATTTTTTGGAAATCCGCCGTCCAGAGCGCGAGTTCAGATACTGGAATCGAAAACATCACTGTTTTAACTTCTCCGCTTTTCAGTGAGATTTTCTGGAAGGATTTTAACTCCTTCACTGGTGTCGTTACCGAGCCGTACTTATCACGCAGATAAACCTGTACAACCTCCTCCCCGTCCCGTTTTCCGATATTCGCAATGTCTACAGTGAATTGTAACTCCCCATCCACCGGGAGACGATTCGACGTAAGTTTCAGATTTTTGTAAGTGAAGTTCGTATAGGAAAGCCCATGTCCGAACGGGAACAACGGTTGTGCGCTACCGTCGCTATAGCGCATGATCTTCGATGGTTTGTCGTTGTAGTAACAAGGAAGTTGTCCGCTGTTTCGGGGAAATGTTATCGGCAACCGACCGGAAGGATTCACTTTTCCGAAGAGCACCTCCGCAATCGCTTGTCCTGCTTGCTCGCCGCCGAACCACGCTTCGACGATTGCAGAAGATAGTTTTGCTTCCTGCTCCAAAGCGACCGGTCGGCCATTGATTAACACGAGGACGATGGGTTTTCCTGTTTCGGCAATTCGTTTCACCAATTCCGTTTGATTGCCGCTCAACTCTACAGTGAGACGGTCGCGGTTTTCGCCGACGACGCGGTCGTTTTCACCCAACGCGAGAATGACAACATCCGCTCGCTGCGCTGCTGCAATCGCTTTTCCGAAATCGGTTGCTTGATGACTCCAGCGTAAACTTACCGATGCTCCCCACTCGTTTTCCCGATACTCGAGTTTTATTTTGTACTGCTTTCCCGCTTTTAATAAAACCTCGGATTTTGCAATGTTTGTGCCATATTGCCACGAATCGATAATCAAATTGTCATCAAGAAACAAGCGAGCGCCATCATCGGAACCAAATCCAACCCATCCAGTAAAATCAAACGTTGGACACAACCAACCTTCCCATCGTACCGTAAAGAAATCGTTACCAATACTTTTGGCTGGCGAACCCTCACCCCAATCGAAATCAAGTAGCGAATCGACACGCTGATTGGTGGCTGGTTCCGTGAGATCACGATTGGAATAATAACTTCCTTGTAAACCGGTCTGGTTAAGATTCGGTGTGCGGAGAAATTGCGATGGAATGGGAACTCCACGTTCGATAATCGAACCTACCTCAACCACTTCGATTCGTGTTTCTGAAAGAGCGATCTTTTGTATACCTTCGGCGAGCGTAATAGCTATGGCATCGCGCGGGGAATAGCCTCCCGTATAAGTCGAATTGACATTCGGTCCAATAACTGCTATCCGTTTCACATGTGCCGGATCGAGCGGAAGGATACCGTTATTCTTGAGGAGGACAATCGATTCGCGGGCTGCATGCAATGCTTGGTTTACATTTTCAGGAATGTGAACCCGTTGCTTAAAAAGCGTTGGATCGACATACGGTCGATCAAATAATCCGAGTTCAAACTTTACCCGGAGGATGCGCGACACTGCGGTGTCGATTTCACTTTCTTTCAGTGCACCGGATGCAACCAGCGACTTGAGCTTGGTGCGAAAACTGTCGGTCGGAAAGTCGTAGAAGGACATATCGACCCCGGCGGATACTGCTCTCCGCAACGAGGCAGACGGATTTTCAGTAACAAAATGGCAGGTTTCCAACATCCGGATTGCACCCATATCGCCCAACACGAATCCGCGAAAGCCCCATTGGTTACGCAGTAATTCGGTCAGGAGCCACGAATCACCGGTACAGGGTACGCCGTTCCACTCGGAATAAGCACTCATAATGCCACGGGCACGACCTTCCCGGATTGCAGTCTCGAAAACCGGCAAGTAAAATTGAAGGGCTTCCCGTTTTCCGACATAGACTGGCGATGAATTAGTACCGGAAACCGGATAACCATGCACCGCAAAGTGTTTCGGTTCGGCAACGATGACGTTATCGTCGCTTAACGTATCGCCTTGCAATCCGCGCACCATCGCTAAACCCATCATCGAAGCGAGTTCGGTATCCTCACCGTAAGTCTCTTCTACTCTACCCCAACGTTGCTCCCGGACGATGTCAAGCACGGGACCTAAACCCATCGCACAACCATGCGCTCGCGATTCAGTAGCGATGACGCGACCGACTCGTTGCACCAATTCCAGATTCCAGGTTGCCGCTAAACCGAGGGGAATTGGAAAGGTCGTACTTCCCGAATCGGCATAGCCGTGAAGGGTTTCCTCGATGAATAGTGCGGGAATCCTCAACCGGTTATGCTCGATCACCCAGCGTTGCACTTGGTTGGACAACTCGGGCGTTGAGGGGTAGAAATCGTGGATGGAACCGATGCCGTCCGTTCCAATATTTTTCGCAGCTATGATCGAATCAAACTTCTTGTTCTCGATATAGGTCCGCCCGTAATTCATCTCCATCTGTGCAATCTTCTCAGCGAGCGTCATCCGGGAGAGCAGGTCTCTGACCCGCTCATCCACCGGGTTCGCTTTGCTATGATATGAAAGTTCCTCGCTCGATGCGGCTAAGCTTACATTCATTGAAAATAGCAAAGCAACTAAGAATGCGAATATCATCGATGGGATGAGTTTACTGACAGATTTCATGTTTCTCATTTCTGTACTCGAGCTTTTGTACTGTTTTGATTTCATTGGAAGTAAGGTAACTTCAGATACGTAAGCATGGAACGCAAACCACAATCCATCGGTCCACGATACGAATTGCTCAAAACACTCTCATATAAAAGATAAGAACTTTTTGATTCGTTCACCGACCAAAAGTTACTGTATTATGAAACAAGTGCACGAAACGATTTTCTAATCAATTTTATCGCAAATAGCTTTACAATCGCTTGTTATTTACGACTCTCCGTTCTAACTTACTGTTACTGCTTTTTACCTCGAACGTTGTTGATCACACTTTGCTGATAACAGAGGTTCCGGTGATTCGATCTGGCGATAGGTTGCTACCACTTTTTACAATGCCCATCCGACATTGCCAACACGATACTATTGTTT
>JAOTSC010000182.1 GCA_030247525.1 bacterium
GATTGCGAATCGTGGTTGACAATGCCCTCCAAAGTTCCATTGTTCATCAATGATAACGAAGAGGTAACGCCGTATCACGCTCGTAGAACTGCTTCGGCGTTTCAGGTTACAAGTTGCCAATCAATGTAATATTGGCGTTACCTCCCTGTCTTCAGAATTTTCCTCGTTAGTTACCTTGTAGTTACCTATTCAGTTGTGTTAGTTTCCTCTGGTTACAGTCAGGCCAAAAGTGTCTCGAACAGAATCTACCTTCCCACCATTTTCATGAGACGCTCAGGGTAACGAGCCCCTTGGATCTCAAGTTTTGATGCGGCATCGGTAATATCAGTCAACTCAGCCAATCTAAGCGTCACCGAAGCACCGCCATTATTCTCAATCATCCGGTGCATTTTGGTCGTCCCGGGAATCGGTACAATCCAGGGTTTCTGGGCAAGCAACCAGGCAAGAGCAATCTGACCGGGTGTTGCACCTTTCGATTCAGCGATTGTCTTTAGAAGATCAACCACGTTTTGATTTGCCTTGCGAGCTTCCGGTGTGAATCGAGGAACCACGTTTCGGCAATCGGTGCTGGAAAAAGTGGTGTTCTCATCGATCTTTCCCGTCAGGAACCCCTTACCGAGTGGACTGAATGAGACAAATCCGATGCCCAGTTCTTCCAGTGTTGGAATAATCTCCGCCTCCGGTTCACGAAACCAAAGAGAATATTCACTCTGTAACGCAGTGACAGGTTGGACGGCATGAGCGCGCCGGATCGTGTTGGCACCCGCTTCGGACAATCCGAAGTGTTTCACTTTTCCCGCTTGAATCAACTCTTTGACCGCCCCCGCAACGTCTTCAATAGGAACATCAGGATCAACGCGATGCTGGTAGAACAGATCGATTGCATCGATTCGTAACCGTTTCAACGAAGCTTCGGCTACTTCCTTAATGTGTTCGGGACGACTATCGAGACCAAGTGATTGCGGTTGCGTTCCACCATCAAATTTGAATCCAAACTTAGTCGCAACTGTGACTTGCCCTTTGAACGGTTCCAGTGCTTCTCCGACCAGTTCTTCGTTGGCATAGGGTCCATACGCTTCGGCTGTATCGAAAAACGTGATTCCATTTTCGACTGCTGCCCGGAGAATCTTGATCATTTCCGATTTCTCACCGGGAGGCCCGAACCCGAAACTCATCCCCATACAACCGAAACCGAGCGCGGAAACAGTCAACCCGCTCTTGCCAAGGGTACGCTTTTCCATGACTATTCTTCCTTCCTAATAACCTAACAATCAGTGCAATGGACTACTACAATTCCGACGTAGTCGCTACCAACTTACTGACGAAATGCATCATCGGCTTGCGGGCTATTATCAATCGTGAATCCGAAAGTCGTTGTGGTGATGATTTCCGGATCAGGACCGCCTCGAACGCCGGTATTTAACTTGTCGATACTTGAAATGTCTTCTGCTGAAAGCTCAAAATCAAATATTGCGAAGTTTTCTTTGATTCGAGCCGCATTAAACGACTTCGGTATTGCACAATTTCCAATTTGAATATGCCACCGCAACATGATTTGCGCTGGCGTCTTCTTATACTTTTCTCCTAGCGCAACTAGCGTAGGATGTTTGTGTGGATTAAGGGCATCCTTAGAGTTCGGCACATAAACGTGAATCCCTGCGAGCGGCGACCATGCTTGTATCTTGATACCCAGTTTGGCGTTCACTGCCCTCAATTCCTTTTGAATGAAAAAAGGATGTACTTCGATCTGATTGACTGCTGGTACGATGCTCGTTTCATTCATCAATCGTTCCAGGTGCGAAGCTGAAAAGTTACTGACACCAATTGCCCTAGCGCGGCCATCACTGAGAAATGTTTCAGCAGTCTTATAAGCGGCGACCGTTTTATCAAACTCGGTGGGCACCGGTTGATGCAGGAGATAAAGATCAACGTAGTCTGTTCCAAGGCGACGAAGACTTGCTTCGAATGCGATTTTCGTAGATTCTGTACAGTAGTCAGTCACCCAGAGCTTCGTAGTAATGAAGAGATCTGAACGCTTGATGCCACTTCGTCGAATACCTTCACCAACACTTTTCTCATTCAAATATGCCGATGCGGTATCGATTAAACGATATCCTGATTCAATCGCGAACAAAACGGCTTCTTCCGATTCCCTTTGAGTGCCTTGCATTACTCCGAGACCAATGGCAGGCATCGTCGCTCCGGTGTTCAAAGTCATGTCTATTGGTTGATTGTTCATGAGATTCTTCCAGTTTCTACGCTGATTAATGAGTTGATCGTTCTTTTTCGAGTTCCTTCCAGTTGCCAGTCTTTGCCACGATTCTGAAACTCTATGGTTTGAGCGGCGCTTCCACACCTGAATATTGTAGCACCATATCAGGCAGTCGCTGTCCTCGAATCTGGATTAATGAAAGCACAGCATTGAAATCCCTAAACTCTTGCGAAGTAAACTCCACGGCGTCGGCACCAATGTTCTCCAACATGTGCGCCATTTGCGTGGTACCGGGGATCGGAACAATCCACGGTTTCTGTGCCAGCAACCAAGCCAGTGCAATTTGCGCGGGAGCTGCTTGTTTCTGAACTGCCCACTTCTTTTGCAGATCTACCAGTAGCAGATTGTATGGCATGTTTTCCTGCGAAAACCGCTCTTCAATGCCGCGAATGTCACCCTGTGCAAATCTTGTTTTGGCATCAATGGCACCGGTTAGAAACCCCACTCCAAGCGGGCTCCAAGGTACAAAACCGATTCCGAGTTCCTGACAGAGCGGGATCACTTCCGTTTCCGGTCCCCGCCACAACAGCGAGTATTCACTCTGAACTGCTGTCACTGGTAATTCGGCATGCGCGCGTCGCAGCGTTTTGAGACCCATTTCGCTGAGTCCCCAATGAAGGACTTTGCCCTGTGCCACCAAGTCTTTGACCGTTCCAGCAACGTCTTCAATGGGAACGCTGGGATCGACACGATGTTGGTACAAGAGATCGATGCGATCGGTACGAAGTCGTTTCAACATCCCTTCGACAGCTTTTCGGATATGTTCCGGTTGACTGTTCAACCCCGGTTTTCGTTCGCCCGACTCAAGATCAATGTTCCACCCGAACTTCGAAGTGATCACCACCTTGTCACGGAATGGTGCGATTCCTTCGCCAAGAATGCGTTCCACCTCATGCGGACCATACGCTTCGGCAGCATCGAAAAATGTGACACCGTGATCGAAAGCGTTACGAATGATATTGATCATTTCCGACCGGGTGGGGATAATGGTTTGGTAGGTGCGACTCATGTTCTGCACCCCCAAGCCAACACTGGAGACTTCGAGTTTACCTAGTTTACGACGCTTGGTCACTTTTGACGGAGTCATGCTGCGACTCGCATCCAGAACCGTACTCTTGGTTTGATCCGTTGTGGACGCTAATCCCAATCGAGCCACGGCGATTCCGGCACCCGCCAGCGCTGACTTTACCATGAAATCGCGCCGACCGAATGATTCACTTTGTTCCATCGATTCCTCCGAATGCTGTTTACCGCTCGATCAGACTGCTCGTTTCTCGCGCGAACTAATATCTAACGAGAGCGAGCTAGAGTTGGATTTCACACTTACACGAATAAGATACTAACTCCATAAGCCTGACAGGTAGAACAATCCTATCAAATAATTGCCTATTCCTCCGACACTGGCGAGAAGTGGATTGTAAATGGGAACAAGAACCTTTACCTTGCTGTGGGATAATAAGTGAGGATAGAATGAAACATCAGCTGCTTGACTCCGAAGCATTTTCTGAAGAGCTGGAGCATTTGCGTAGGGAATTGGCATCGAAAATTCTTCGGTTAACTGACAAGAATCCACGATTGGAATCAAGGATTCCAGAGTTAACTCTGACTCGATGGACAACCACTACGGAAAAATCTGGATTCCTACATCAACCCAGCGTTTGCATGATCGCACAAGGAGCGAAGCGCTTTCTACTGGGCGAAGATGTGTATGTGTACGATCCTCACCACTTCCTGCTGACTTCAGTCAATTTGCCAGTTTTCGCACAGATTATCGAAGCATCGGAAGAGAAACCCTATCTGGGTCTCATGCTGAAAATCGATCCAAAGGCAATTGCACAAATGTTGGTCGACAGCGATTTCCCGCCCGAACGTTCGGAGCAAACCGGTCGCGGCATGGCAGTCAGCAAGGTTACACTGCCTTTACTGAGTGCGATCATTCGGTTGATCGATTTGTTGGATACTCCTCAGGACATTCCGATTTTGTCACCACTGATTCAGCGTGAGATACTCTACCGGCTTTTAATCAGCGATCAAGGTATTCGACTGAGGCAAGCGACAATGAACCAAAGTTTGCAAATCGCCCGTGCAATCAGCTGGTTGAAAGAAAACTACATGAAGGAATTCCAGGTAAGTGATCTGGCATCGGATGCACACATGAGCCCTTCAACATTCCATCATCATTTCCGAGTACTGACTGCCATGAGTCCGTTGCAATTCCAGAAATGGATTCGACTTCATGAAGCGAGACGATTGATGCTTGCCGAAAACGTGGATGCAGCCAATGCTGCCTACAAAGTGGGGTATGAGAGCCCTTCTCAATTCAATCGAGAATACTCTCGACTGTTTGGAGCGCCACCAATGAAGGATAAAAAGAACTTGAGCCAGTTGGCTAGAGTTTGATACCTTCAAAGTAGCCGTAGGCTACACAGTGCTTCGGCATTACGGATGACAATCGAGCAAACCCATTGAATAGCAGTTAATTGAAAAGAGGGTTATCTGCGAATTTACTTTCGCATGATAACCCTCAAAATCTCATGTCAAAGCGTTTACTCTGCATAAGCTACTGATTCAGTACAACTCTCCAACCCTACTTCATAAGCACCATCTTTTTCGTTGTCGTGAAACCGTTCGTTGTCAGAGTGTAGTAATACGTTCCTGTAGGCAGCCCGGTTGCGTCAAACACGACACGATATGTGTTGGCAGTTTGATAAGAATTCACCAGTGTAGTGATAACACGCCCTTGAACATCCGAGATCAATAAATACACATTACCTGCCGCTTTCAGTCCATACGAGATTTCAGTCGTTGGATTGAATGGGTTAGGAAAGTTCTGCCCAAGTTTGTATTTGATCGGAATAGAAGCTCGAACTTCCGCTGTTGGATATGCTTCAACAATTGAAGAATGAAGACGTTCTGTACCATTTAGATCAATGTCAGCAATGCGATAAAAGTAGCGATTTTGATTACTCACTCGGAAGTCATTGTATGAGTAGTCATGACTAATCGCAGTCGTACCGTGTCCATTGACTTGCGCAACGAGCTCTCCAAGATCACTTCGAGATGTTGAACGATATATGTTAAAGTGATCATTACCTGTCTCTGATTCAGTTCTCCAAGTCAATTGAACTCGTCCATCACCGCTGTTGGCAGAGAGAGAAGTCATTTCAACTGGTAAAGCAAGAGGTGCTCCACCTAACGTCCAATATGAGAAGTCGGCAACATTTTGAACTGTGGCAGTGTACACACCATTTACCGGACCTGTTACACTTGTAACTGGTAGAGTCGTCCATGGGTAGACACCATGTTTGAAGTATGCATACTGAAGTTGTGATAATGGGTTTGTCATGCCGACAGGTACGTCTGTAGCATTAAATCGCAACGTGAGAACAGCATTCATACTCGATCCGCCAGATTGTGTTACATCCCAGAACCGATCAATTGTATTGCTAGCAGGTACTGCTGTCGACATTTCACCGCCATTCAAACCCCATTCAGCAATTGATCGAGCCCGATTGGCGTTTTTGACCGAGACAATACTTGGGTTCATTCCACTACTTAGTGGATTGAAATGAATGCCAATCGGCGGTAGATTGCCTGTTTGCGGGTCATTTGGAAAACTTGGAGTCCAGCCACTCTGATTTCCTGGACCTGAATTGTTTGACTGATTTTGCGACCAATCGGTATCGGTATAATGAAGTACACGACCGTTTGCACCGACTGCCCACCCATTGCATGCAGAAATCATCGAAACACTGTTCAGGTTTTTAGTCGCATCGGTACCAGTAGCAGAGACTTGTGTCTCCCAATTTACCCCACCATCGAAAGTACGAAGGATGATTCCATAGTTTCCTACTATCCATCCGGTATGACTTCCAGTAAATCGAACACAATTCAAGTTTGCGGTGGTTCCACTAGCTTGTGACGTCCAGGTTGCGCCAGCGTTGGTAGTATGGAGAATGACACCACTTGCCCCTACTACCCAACCATTGTTGGCATCTACGAAATCGACACTTAACATGCTCGTTGCGACTCCGCTTGTTTGTTGAGTCCAAGTTGTGCCACCGTTGGTTGTATGGACAATTTTACCGGCAGTTGCGGCAATCCATCCGTTATTGTTATCGATGAATCGAATACTGTTGCAAATGTTGAGCATACCAGTCGCTTGTAACACCCAACTTACGCC